>NZ_CALPCV010000018.1:0-47071 GCF_943193095.1 Parasutterella muris
GACGTAACCAGCAGGAAATCTGACGAAGAAAACTCTTTTTACTGGGACCTAATCCCCAAGAAACTAAGAGCGACGATAGAAGCTCTGAAGATAGCCGTGCCTCCAAGATTTATCACCTAGAGGGCACGGAATTCAGGTTGTGTCTGACGCTGAAATTAGAAAAGCCGCCTCAAACCTGAGGCGGCTCTTCCCACCGAATTCGGTGGGGTACGAGATGGGGCTCGAACCCACGACAACAGGAATCACAATCCTGGACTCTACCAACTGAGCTACTCGTACCACTAAAACTTGGCCTGCCCGACAGGATTCGAACCTGTGACCCTCGGCTTAGAAGGCCGATGCTCTATCCAACTGAGCTACGGGCAGATTTTCCTGCGGACTAAAATCTTTTGGTCGGGGTGGAGAGATTTGAACTCCCGACATCCTGCTCCCAAAGCAGGCGCGCTACCAGGCTACGCTACACCCCGTTAAGTGAACCGAGACTATAACATAAAACTTCTTGCCCTGCTTCAAGATCTGCTTCTAAACGAACTTCAGCGCAGAAGCGATATTCTACAGGATATAATAAATTTATGCCAGCATTGCGGAATTGACAATAAAAAATCCTTTAATTTCCTATAGATGCAGTAGCCATTACCCTATCCCATCGCTCAAAACCCATGTTCAGCGCAGTGCGCTCCATCGGCTGAAATCGATCGGAGAAAAGTGTAATCAGACTTGTCTCAGGCATTTCCGTTAAGACCGAAACCTCACATCCGAAAAAATTCTCGTACTGCGCGTAGAAATACTCCTCGGTTTTCTCCTGCTGCTCGCGCTGCAAATGAAAGTGCAGCAGTTTCTGCTGCTGAAGCGCAAATTGCCTGATGAACTGATCAACCTGAGGAATTCGATCGCTTTTCGAAGAGTTCAGATTCGAATTCACCGGGCTCAAATTCCAAATCTGATCGTGCATCACAAAGTGCCACGGAAGGAAATGGTCCAGATGAAAACTGAACGACCCATCGCTCTCGACTATCGGTTCCCCGTAAATGTCGGTTTTGACTTTCCCGTTGATCAGATAAGAACGCCAAAACTCAGTCGGCACGGACAGCGACCCTCTGGCGCCCGTAAACTCAAGCCGCTGGTTAAGACCCGGCACATTCGTATTGCGGTCCTCTAAATAACCGGCAAATTTCCACAGCGCAAAACCTTTTAGGACCTGATAGTTTTCCTGAAGATACTGCGCCCACGGATAAGAAATCTCTATTTCGTCCGAGTGGCCAACACGTCTGTAAGGCGCCCAATTCGCATCGTCCTTCTCCGCGCTGCCTGACCACGGCGAAAGAAAATGCTGCGGAACATAACGAGTAAGTGGTTTGTAAATCTCTTCCAGATACTTTGCTTTTTGATCAGACTTCAAAGAATTCAACGCTCTGATAACGCTGTGTTCGTCGTCTGCCGCGTCCAAACGCACAATCTTCAGCGATTTCAGCTCTTCAATGCGCTGAGTCATTTTGTCCCAGTGCCCGAAATTCAATCGAAAACGCTGCGTCGGCACCCACGCCTTTGCAATCATTAGCGCAACAATCTCCGGCATACTGAGCCGAAGCGCCTTTCCGATCTGCAGATCGCGGGATGCGACTAAATCTAAAATGGATAAGAACCAGAGAAATTTGTACGACGAGGTGGTACGCCGAAACACCTGACCAAGCTTAACCGCACCCGCAACGTCGGATAATGGAATCATGTCGCCTGCATCCGGCATGTCTCAGTCCCCTTCTTAATGAATCAGATCACTCTTGGAGATCACTGAACGCTCCGCCGCTCCAGCGGGAGCTCCTAAAAGCTCCTCCTCCTCGTCAAGAAGACGAACCTTCGGAATCACAATCTTAAAGGTGGAGCCTTTGCCAATCTCAGATTCAATCTGCAGCTGAGCCTGATGCCGGAAAAGTACATGCTTCACAATCGCTAAACCAAGCCCGGTGCCCCCGGTCTCGCGCGAACGCGACTTGTCAACACGGTAAAAACGCTCCGTCACGCGCGGAATATCCTCCGGCGCAATGCCAATCCCATTGTCAGAAACCGATAACACGCCGCCTTGATCCGTCACCTCCCAGCTGAGGGAAACTTTGCCATGCTCCGGTGTATAGCGCACCGCGTTCGTCACTAAATTCGTAACCGCGCTGCGAAGCTCTTTGCGATCGCCTAAAACCCACTCACAGGCAACTTTGTCAATCCGAATCTCATGACGGCCGCCCGAAACCATACGGCCCTCCGCAACGGCATCCGTCATCACTTCCAGCATGTCAATCGGATCTCGCCCCGCGGGCGCACTGTCCCGCTCCAGGCGTGACAGCGTCAAAAGATCATCCACCAGCGAACTCATGCGCTCAGCCTGCTCGCTCATCATCTTCAAATGCAGACGATCTTCCTGAGAAAGCGTCGAGTTCTCCTCCGTTAATTCCAGAAAACCTTTGATGACCGTCAGCGGCGTGCGAAGTTCATGCGAAACGTTCGCGACAAAGTCCCGCCGGAAATCATCAATGCGCTTGCTCTCTGTAATGTCGCGCGTCACCACGACCGTATACTTGCTCCCGGCGGAAATCACACGAACTTCCAAAGTACGCCCGTCCGGAAGAGAAAGCATCAGACTCTCACCCCATTTCTCCGAACGAATATGCGTCATCAGCTCTTCCGAATGAATCACGTCAGCAAGCTTGCGCCCGATGTCTTGGCGCTTGTTTAAAGATAAATCCCGCACCGCGATGCGATTGATCCACTGAATCTCAAAGTCCTTGCGCATCAGAACCACGCCGTCCGGAAGATCATTCAGCGTGGAGCGAAAGCGGAGCTCTTTTTCTTCCAACTTCGCTTGATTCTTCTCCGTCTTCTTGCGTGCGGTATATACCTTGCGGTAAATGCTCTCCCAAACGCCTTCAGACTTCGGCCAATCTTCCAACTCCGTACCCTCAAGCCACAGCACGAAACGCTTGAAGCGCCGCAAATGCAGCAGAAAGAGCCCTAAAAGACCTAACAGCGCAACCGCCAGACCAGCAGCCAACCCCCAAACCAAGTCCACCGCCAGAGCAATCACAATGACGGTCAGAATGGCAGCATAGCCGAACTTTAAAAAGTCGTTGATCATGAGTTCGCCTGAGACGATTTAAGTGCTGCGGCTCGGTAGCCTAAACCTCGGACAGTTTCAATGAAGTCAGCAGCTTCCGTTCCCGAAAGCTGCTTGCGAAGCCGCAGCATGTGAACGTCAACGGTACGCTCATCAATGTCGGCGCTAAAGCCCCAAATACGCTCAATAAGCTGTGCCCGTGAATAAACACGTCCCGGGTGCTTGGCAAATAACGCTAAAAACCGAAATTCCACCGCGGATAAACGCAGCGGCTCGCCGCTCACCCGGGCTTCAAAGCGGTCAATATCAATGACAAGCGGCCCAATCCGGATGACCTCTCCTTCCTCTTTGCCGCCTTTACGCCGAATCACCGCTTTAATGCGAGCAATCAGCTCGCGCGGAGAAAAAGGTTTGACAATATAGTCGTCCGCCCCGGCCTCTAAACCGTTAACACGATCATCCTCCTGACCTCGGGCGGTCAGCATGATCACGGGAAAATTATCCGTCGTCGGATTCGCCTTCAGCTCCTTCAGCCAGTCAAGCCCCGAACAGTCCGGAAGCATCCAGTCAAGGAGAATCAAATCCGGACGCTTCTCCGCAATGGCCCTTCTCGCCTCTCCGACGTTGGAGGCTTTCTGAACCTGAAACCCTGAGGTACGACACGTATAGGAGATCAACTCGAGAATCGCCGGCTCGTCTTCAACAATCAGTACCGATATCGACATGTCTGTGACTCAATAAAAATTTATTGCCCCGCCGGAATCAGTCCGGCAAGCGCCTCGCAAACCTGTTTAGCCTCAGATGCGTCTTCGCATTCAACCATCACGCGCACCAGCGGCTCGGTTCCGGAGGCGCGCACCAGAACACGGCCCCTGCCTTCAAGCCTGGCAGACACCTCGGCAATTGCTCTCTGAAGATTTTCGTCATCAGTCCAGACATAACCTTTCGGATATCTGCGGTTAATCAGAACCTGAGGCGTCAGAGAAACCTCCGCCAGCGCGTCCCGAAGCGTCGTGCGGTTGCGAACCAGTACGGCAAGCACCTGCAGACTCGACACAATACCGTCGCCCGTCGTCTGCTTATCTAAAATAATCAGGTGGCCGGAACCCTCGCCGCCCAGCTGCAGAGCTTCTTTCTGCAGCGTCTCCAGCACATAACGGTCACCGACCTTGGCGCGGTGGAACGCAACGCCTAAGCTCTTCAGCTTCTTCTCAACCGCGAAATTGGTCATCAGCGTGCCGACAACGCCCGCAAGACCTCTTCTCACTAAACGGTCCTTGGCGATGAGATACAGCAGCTGATCACCGTTGTAGACTTTCTCGGAGTCCGCCATGATCAGACGGTCAGCGTCGCCGTCCAGCGCGATGCCGATATCGCAGCCCGCCTTCGCGACGCGCTGCGGAAGCGTATCGGTATGCGTCGCCCCGACCCCTTCATTAATGTTGAAACCGTCCGGATGATCGCCGTCACAGACAACCGTCGCGCCAAGTTCGTGATAAACATCGGGCGCAATGTGATAGGCGGCGCCGTTGGCGCAGTCAACATAAATCTTGAGTCCTTTCAAATCACGGTCACTCGGGAACGTACTCTTGCAGAATTCCACATAGCGCCCCGAGGCGTCATCCAGACGACGCGCTTTGCCAAGCTGAGCACTGTCTACGCACTGATAGCCGCGGTCCATCTCTTTTTCAATCTGCAGCTCCAGCTCATCAGGCAGCTTCGTGCCCTTAGAAGAGAAGAACTTAATGCCGTTATCGTAAAAAGGATTGTGGGAGGCAGAAATCACAACACCGGCGTTCAGCCTCTGAGCCCGAGTTAAATAGGCAACTGCTGGCGTCGGCAGCGGGCCGCCCAGCATCACATCGACACCCGCACTTAAAAATCCGGCCTGCATGGCCGCTTCCAGCATATAACCGGAAACTCGTGTGTCTTTACCGATAAATACACCGACTTCTCCGTCATGCGTCCAGCGCTTCAGCACTCTTCCTGCGGCCTGCGCTAAAAGCATCGCGAACTCCGGTGTAATAGGTGTATTGCCGACTCGGCCTCTTACGCCGTCCGTCCCGAAATATTTTCTGCTCATTTCCATTCCTTGTAGTTTTTCATTGCTTCGTAAACCAGCAGCGCTTCTCTCATTTCCGCTGCGTCATGCACCCGCAGTATCGAGGCGCCGCGCTCGGCCGCCAACAGATGCGCGGCGACCGACGAAACGACGCGTTCAGAGGCGGACGCCTTTCCGGTCACGGCCCCCAGACTCGATTTGCGGCTCATCCCGTACAGCAGAGAGTAGCCAAGCGATAAAAAGTCTTGCGTGCGCGCAAGCAGCTCAAAGTTCTGCCCGACCGTCTTTCCAAACCCAAAGCCCGGATCCAAAACAATCGATTTGGCCGCAATGCCCGCCGCAAGCGCCGCATCCGCGCGTTCCTTGAGAAATAAACGAACCTCTTCAATCAGATTCTGATAGGAGGGCGCAGCCTGCATCGTTCTCGGAACACCCTGCATATGCATCAGACAAACGCCGCAGCCGCTCTCGGCCGCCGTCTGCAGAGATCCTTTCTGCCTCAGCGCGTAAACGTCATTGATAATGATCGCGCCGGCCTCAGCCGCCTGCCGCATGACTTCCGCTTTGCTCGTGTCAACAGAAACCGCAGCTCCGGCATCCGCAAGCGCCTCAATCACGGGAATCACGCGCTCAAGCTCCTCTTCCGTCGAAACTTCCGGCGCCCCCGGACGAGTGGACTCGCCGCCTACATCCAAAATAGCAGCGCCGTCCTCTAACAGACGAAAGCCATGCTCAATCGCACGCTGCGGATCGTAATACTTCCCGCCGTCACTAAATGAATCCGGCGTCACATTCACTATGCCCATGATCACCGGACTGCTGAGGTCAATCTCTCGGCCTCTGCATAACCAAACACGCTTCATCTGCCCTCCAGTGCGCGCTGCAGATACGTCTCAAACAGCACGCCGTCACGCGTGCAGCGAAGCGAGCCGTCCGCGTCATGTTTGAAATGGAAACCGCCGCTTGGAGCCGCAAGCCACATCTCCTGCATCGCCTCCTGCCGATTAATGACCACAGAAGGACCGTCTTCAAGCTCAATCGTCAAAACATTGTCCTCTCTGTAGGAGTCACTGTTCGGATAATTCGCGTCGGCAAACGCCTCCGCTTCTTCGAAGGTTTTTTCCGTCAACTGCAGAAAATCACTTTCTATCATGCTAGATTTATCCATTATGCATAAAAGATTCTTAATTCTATTCTTTCCGTGCCTTTTCCTGACAGGCTGCGGTATTAAAGGTCCGTTATATCTCCCTCCGGACCCGAATGACTCGTACCTCTCCCGTATCGGTAAACAAATTAACGAGTGGACGGGACAGGATATGGTCGGCCCGGCGCCCGCTCCGGTTGAAGAACGTCAGCAGCCCCTTCGCACTGAAGGCAGCGCCTCTGAAAAAGAGCTGCAGCCCTCCGAGGACAGCGAAAGCGGTGCCGCCGCTTCTGCCTCACCCGTCTCTTTAAGCGCGGATGAACAAATTCAGGAAGACGCCCCGAAAAACACCGACTCGGAAACTAAAACAAAACCTTCCGAGGAAAGCGGCGAAACTGAAAGTAGCGAAACAACAAAACCAATCTAAAGCGAAACATCATCACTGCAAATCGCTTTCGGAGAATTCGCCATGAACTTAACTTTGCCTAACGATCAGGATTTCTATTGGAAAGACGGCTCGCTCTGGTGCGAGGGCGTCTCGCTTGAGACACTGGCCCGTAAATTCGGAACACCGCTCTACGTTTACTCCAAACACGCGCTCGTGAGTGCGTTCAATGCCTATCAGTCCGCGCTTGCAGACTACCCTCATCTGGTCTGCTTCGCCCTTAAAGCGAACTCCAATCTCTCTATCATTAAACTTTTCGGAGAACTCGGCTCCGGATTCGATATCGTCTCGGGCGGAGAACTGCAGCGCGTCAAGGCCGCGGGCTGCGACACCCGTAAAGTCATCTTCTCGGGCGTCGGTAAAACCGTTCGCGAAATTCGTGAAGCGCTGCTTGCCGATATCAAATGCTTCAACATCGAATCGCCCGCGGAACTCGACCGTATCATCGCGGTCGCATCCGAACTTAAACTGCGCGCAAGAGTCTCCTTCCGCGTCAACCCGGATGTGGATGCTAAAACTCATCCTTATATTTCTACCGGCTTAAAAAAGAATAAATTCGGTATCGCCTACGAGGACGCGGTCAGCCTTTACATTAAAGCCTCACAGGCCCCTGAACTTGAAGTCGTCGGCATCGACTGCCATATCGGATCTCAGATCACGGAAACAACGCCGTTTGCCGATGCCTGCGAAAAACTCTGCACTCTGCTTGATCAGCTCGCCGAGCACGGAATCAATCTCAAACATATCGATTTCGGAGGCGGCTTGGGAATCAAATACGGGACGGAAACGCCCCCTACCGCTAAAGAACTCACGGCCGCGCTCAGAAGAGTGCTCGTCAGACGCGGCTACGGAGATCTGGAAATGATTTTCGAGGCGGGCCGCTCACTTGTCGGCAACTCCGGCGCCCTCCTCACGGAAGTCGAATTCCTCAAAAGCGGTCAGCTTAAAAATTTCATCATGGTCGACGCGGCCATGAACGATATGATCCGTCCCACCCTTTACCAGGCATGGATGCAGATCGTTCCGGTAACGCCCTCCAACGATAAATCCGCGGCTTTCTATGACGTGGTCGGCCCCGTTTGCGAAACAGGAGACTGGCTCGGCAAAGACCGCCTGCTGTCCGTCAGACAGGGAGATATCCTCGCCATGCTGAGCGCGGGTGCCTACGGTATGACCATGGCTTCTAACTACAACTCCCGCTGCCTGCCCGCTGAAGTGCTTGTAAACGGAGAAGAAGCGCATCTCATCCGAAGACGGCAAAACTACGAAGATCTTTACCGGGACGAAATCCTTCTTACCCGATAAAAAAGCAAAAGGCAGGCGCAGTTACCTGCCTTTTTTTGGTTACGTTTGTTATCTTTTTCGGATTCGCTCAAGCGTATCGGCTGCCCTAAAAATGACAAAATGAATCGTAAAAAACGGTTTAAAAGGATCTAACCAATGCATATCGAAAACGAAGTTAAGCTTGACTTCAAAGATGTTCTTATCCGCCCCAAACGTTCCACGCTTTCCAGCCGCTCCAATGTCGATCTGACCCGTCCCTTCACACTGCGCAACAGCGGTGTGGAATACAGCGGCATTCCGATCATCGCGGCCAACATGGACACCACCGGAACCTTCAAAATGGCCGAAGCCCTTGAAAAACACGGCCTTTCCGTCGCGCTGCATAAGCATTACCAACCGGAAGAGTACATCTCCTTCTTTAATGGTCTGAAAAGAAAGTCGGCTGCCTTTTACTCCATGGGCATTACCGCTGCCGATATGGAAAAATTCAGCTTTGTTATGGAAAAAGCGCCGGACGCGATCCAGTACCTCTGTATCGACGTGGCAAACGGCTATACGGAAATCTTCGTCGACTTCGTCTCCAAAATCCGTGAGAAGTTCCCGCACATCGCCATCATGGCCGGCAACGTCGTTACGGGTGATATGACCGAAGAGCTGATTCTCGCCGGAGCCGACATCGTTAAAGTCGGCATCGGTCCCGGCTCCGTCTGCACCACACGCAAAATGACCGGCGTCGGCTATCCTCAGCTGTCAGCCATCATCGAATGCGCGGATGCCGCGCACGGCCTTGGCGGCCTGATCTGCGCCGACGGCGGATGCACCACCCCGGGTGACATCGCTAAGGCGTTCGGAGGCGGCGCTGACTTCGTCATGCTCGGCGGTATGCTCGCCGGACACACGGAAAGCGGCGGCGAAACGATCGAAAAAGACGGCAAAATCTACCGCGCCTTCTACGGCATGAGCAGCAAATCCGCAATGGATAAATACTCCGGCGGCGTCGCAAAGTACAGAGCTGCCGAAGGCAAAACCGTTCTGCTCGAAGACCGCGGCCCGGTCGAACACGCCGTGCAGGATATCCTCGGCGGCGTCCGCTCCGCCTGCACTTACGTCGGGGCGCGCCGACTCAAGGAGCTGACCAAACGTACTACGTTCGTACGCGTCACGCAGCAACTCAACGAAGTCTTCGGTAAGTCATAATCCTTTCCGAATCCCGAGCGGCCGATTCATGCGGCCGCTTTTTTTAACTGCCTGATTTGATGGGAGATGCCCCCGCTGATCCTCTTTCACAGGTTAAGCTCAGTACATTACGCCTCAGCATAGTGAGAGGGGACTATCGTGGTAAAAATTTCTAAACGCAAAATCATTCGTTCTGCACCAAAAACAAAAGACGCTCCGACACAGGAATCCGTCGGCGGAGAGTCGCCGCAGGTGCTGGAAAAGGCCGACGTCTCTCTGGAAGATTCTAAGTTCGACCTCGGAGGCTACGAGGATCCCTATCAGTACCTCAAGCAGTACCTGCGCACCACTCAGACAAACGACGCATACAAACTTTCCAACGACCTGCTTGAGCAATTAACTCAGGAAGGAAAAGAGCGGCTTCTAACCGCCCTGATTCAGCATGAGGCCAAACGCTTTGACAAGAAAATCAGCAGCGTCAAAGAAATGGACGCGCTCAAGCCGGATCTCAAACCCGGTGAATATCCTTATCTGAACGGCTACAACAGAGATCTGTACAACAAACAGATTCGTCAGCTGCAGATTGAACTGATCAAGCTGCAGAATTGGGTACAGAAAAAAGGCAAAAAAATTGTCCTCATCTTCGAAGGACGTGACGCCGCGGGCAAAGGCGGCACCATTCAGCGTTTCATTGAGCATCTCAACCCGCGCTTTGCGCGCGTCGCGGCTCTGCCTAAACCGACAGAAACGGAATCCGGCCAGTGGTACTTCCAGCGCTATGTCGCGCATCTCCCAACCAAAGGAGAAATGGTTTTCTTCGACCGCTCCTGGTACAACCGAGCCGTCGTTGAACCGGTAATGGGTTTCTGCACTCGGGATCAGTACGAGACGTTCATCAAGGAAGTGCCAAGCTTTGAGAAAAATATCCTTTCGAGCGGAATTATTCTTTTCAAGTTCTGGCTCGACGTTTCCCGCAAGGAACAAAAACGCCGCTTCAAACAGCGCAGAAAAGACCCGCTCAAACAGTGGAAGCTTTCTCCGGTCGATCTTGCTTCTCTTTCCAAATGGGATGACTACACCAAAGCCATTCATAAGATGTTCTTCGAGACCGACACTCAGGACGCTCCCTGGACCGTTATTGAAAGTGACGACAAAATGCGCGCGCGTATCAATGCCATCCGATTAGTACTGAGCAATATCGACTACACCGGACGCGATCTGAGCGTCATCGGGGAAGTGGATCCGAGAATCGTCTACCGCGCAAATTCCATCACAGGCTCTATTGAAAAGTAGCTTACGCAGTAAATGGGACTTTAAGCCGAATTTGGAATTACACTCTCCCTAATTTATCAATCGAAGCTCTGCCTGCATGACCGCCGCAGAGCTTCAACTCTTCAGAAGGAATTTTGTTTTTATGAGCGCTTTGTTTGATTCCGCAAAGTTCGTCATGTCCGTCTCCGAGCTCGACGGACTTCCGGACACGGATCTTCCGGAAATCGCATTCGCAGGTCGTTCCAACGCCGGTAAATCGACAGCGATTAATGTCTTAACGCGTCAGGTGCGCCTTGCGTTCTCTTCTAAAACTCCGGGACGCACTCAGCTGCTGAATTTTTTTGAGCTGTCCGTCAAAGGACTTAAGCCGCGAGAAAGAAAACCGGTCGGCTTCTTTGTGGACCTCCCCGGCTACGGCTTTGCAAAAGCGTCTCCGGAAACACGTAAAAATTGGGAAGGACTCGTCGGCGGCTACGTACAGCAGCGCCCTCAGCTCACCGGCATGGTTGTCGTGATGGATGCCAGAAGACCCTTTATGCCGGCCGACGAATTCCTGCTCGACTTCATCTCGTTCCGTCCGGAGCTTAAACTCCACTTCCTTCTGAATAAAGCGGATCAGCTCAAGAACATGGAAAGACGCGCCGCTTTAAATATCGCTCAGAAACGAGCCGCGGAAATCGGCCCTCAAGTCTCCGTACAGCTTTTCTCCGGTCTCAAGAAAGAAGGCGTCGAGCAGCTTCAAAAAGTCCTGAGCGGCTGGCTTAATCAGCCCTACCCTTAATTTTCATTTCACTCAGCGGTTCTATGATCACCGAGTAGATTATTTCTAACTTCAACTCATTCGAAATTATGCAGACATTAGGACAGTTTCCTTCCGTAAGAATGCGCAGAATGCGCCACGACGATTTCTCCAGACGACTGATGCGTGAAAGCCGGCTGAGTGTTGACGACCTTATCTATCCCGTTTTCGTCACAGAGGGGACAAACACCCGCGTAAAAGTTCCCTCTCTTCCCGGAGTGGAACGTCTTTCTATCGATCTTCTGCTGAAACAGGCTGAAGAATGCGTCAAGCTCGGCATTCCCGTCATGGCGCTTTTCCCTTCAATAGAAGACAGTCTCAAGACACCGGACGGTTCCGAAGCTGCCAACCCTGACGGTTTAATTCCGCGCACAGTGCGGGCGCTCAAAGAACATTTCCCGGAACTCGGCGTTATGTGCGATGTGGCACTTGATCCTTACACAACACACGGGCAGGACGGCCTGATTGACGAAACCGGATTCATCCTCAATGACGAAACCATCGAAATGCTGGTTCGTCAGTCCCTCGCTCAGGCAGAAGCCGGAGCCGATATCGTTGCTCCGTCCGACATGATGGACGGCCGTATCGGCATCATCCGTCAGGAGCTGGAAAAGAGAGGTTTGATCTACACCAAGATTATGGCTTACTCCGCCAAATACGCTTCCTGCTTCTACGGTCCTTTCCGCGACGCCGTCGGCTCCTCTTCCAACCTTGGAAGAAGCAATAAAGCGGTTTATCAGCAGGATCCGGCAAACACCAACGAAGCGCTTTGGGAAGTTGGTCTTGATCTGGCTGAAGGCGCCGATATGGTCATGGTGAAACCCGGTATGCCGTACCTTGATGTTCTTTGGCGCGTCAAACAGGAGTTCCTCGCCCCGACTTACGTCTATCAGGTGAGCGGAGAATACGCCATGCTGATGGCTGCCATCCGGAACGGCTGGCTCGACGAAAAGAAAGCCATCATGGAGTCTCTCGTCTGCTTCAAGCGTGCAGGCGCAGACGGCATCCTGACGTACTTTGCTCCGCAGGCAGCCCGCTGGCTCGCCGAAGAAGGCAGAAGGTAAGCCGACAAGCGCAGTAAAAATTTAAGGAGCGGTCCAAAACGGATTCGCTCCTTTTCTTTTAAATGTCCTTTGAAGGATTAAAGCCTTCAATGAATTTCCTGATTTTCCGCCCGTCACGCTTCGTAGGACGGCCGTGATAGTCACTGCCTGGCATCGGCATCATCTTGCTGTTTTCGCGTATCAGAAGTCGTTTTTGGAGGCTTTCCGGCGTTTCTTCATAAAGTGCCTGCGCTGCGACTGCGTTTCCGCGCTTTCCGGACAGAGCCTTAACGATCACTTCAAAACGCTCCTCGCCCCGAATAATCTCCAGCTTCTCGCCGACCTTGACCGTCTTGCTCGCTTTCAGCCGTACGCCGTTCATCCGTACGCGGCCAAGCTCAATATTGTCCTGAGACAGCGTGCGTGTCTTGTAAAAACGCGCGGCCCAAAGCCATTTGTCCAGGCGAACGTCACTGTCTTCAATCTCGTTTTTCTTCATTTTCTATCCTGCAGGTACAGCAAAGGCCCGCATTTGCGAGCCTTTACCTTGTTCCGTCTCTATGTCAGAGATTATTCAGCCTTGGCTTCTTCCTTGGCGGGAGCAGCGTCGGTTGTCTTCTGAACGAGTTCAACGTAAGCGAGAGGAGCATTGTCGCCAACGCGATAGCCCATCTTCAGGATACGAGTGTAGCCGCCCTTACGATCCTTGAACATCGGTCCGATTTCGTTGAACAGCTTGACAACGATTTCGCGATCACGAAGACGGTTAAATGCGAGACGCTTGTTCGCAACTGTCGGCTCTTTGGCAAGAGTGATCATCGGCTCAACAACACGACGAAGCTCTTTGGCTTTCGGCAGAGTTGTCTTGATGGCTTCATGACGCAGCAGAGAATTGGTCATGTTGCGGAGCATGGCCAGACGATGGGCAGATGTACGATTCAGTTTGCGAAGACCGAGTTTATGACGCATTTTCAAATTCCTTAATAAAAAGTCTAGTTAGGGTGCCGCTTGGGCATCTCCCGTCTCTTCTATCTCCTTTCGGAGCGGGCGGGTGAGCTCGGCATTATAGCCGAGCTGAATAAAATTTTAAAAATATCGAAGTAAAACAAATACTACAAAATGTTCTTAGTGGTCGAGACCAACAGGAGGCCAGTTCTCAAGCTTCATGCCGAGTGTCAGACCGTGCGCAGCCAGGACTTCCTTAATCTCATTGAGCGACTTGCGTCCGAGGTTCGGAGTCTTGAGAAGTTCGTTTTCTGTTCTTTGGATCAGATCGCCGATGTAGTAAATGTTTTCGGCTTTCAGGCAGTTCGCAGAACGAACGGTGAGTTCAAGATCGTCAACCGGACGGCGAAGGATCGGATCAACCGGACGGCGAAGGATCGGATCAACCGGAGGCTGAGGTTTGACAACAGGCTCTTCAACAGTGACACCACTGGTGCTGCTGAAGATGGGCGCGGGAGCGGGAGGCTCGGCGCCAATGGTCGGCAGTCCGCCAAAGACGGAAAGCTGATCCTGAAGAATGTGAGCGGCCTGACGAAGGGCTTCTTCCGGAAGAATAGCGCCGTTCGTTTCAATGGACATAACGAGCTTGTCAAGGTCAGTACGCTGTTCAACACGAGCGTTTTCAACCTTATAGGCGACGCGAAGAATCGGGGAGAAGGAAGCATCCATAATGATGCGGCCAATCGTTCCCTTGCTGTAGTCGTCTTTCAGAGCTCTCATGTCGCCCGGCTGATAGCCGCGGCCTTTTTCAACCTTGAGCTGCATGTCGATCTTTCCGCCAGAAAGATTTGCAATCACATGGTCAGGGTTGAGAATCGTGCAGTCATGAGGCAGATCAAAGTCGGCCGCTGTCACAACACCCTGGCCTTCACGACGCAGCGTTACGGTGACTTCATCACGGTTCTCGAGTTTGAAAATCACGCCCTTGACGTTAAGAAGAATGTCAACAACGTCTTCCTTAACACCGTCAATCTGGCTGTATTCGTGAACAACACCGGCAATCTGAGCTTCAGTCGGAGCAAAGCCGACCATGGAGCTGAGAAGAACACGACGAAGCGCGTTGCCAAGCGTATGGGCGTAACCGGTTTCAAACGGTTCCATCGTTACGGTGGCGGAATAAGGATTGCCGTCAACAGCTTCGACTTCGATGCTGCGCGGCTTAAGCAGAGCATTAACAGACATTAGTTTTCCTTCTAACAATACCCTCGGCTCGTTACACCGATAAGGCTGTAGGAATGTTGGGGCCTTAAACGACACGACGATCTCAGCCCCAAAGGATGAGATCGCGTGGTGAAACTATGCGGCAGCGCACTACACTGCCGCGGTACTGCAAGTTTAGCGAGAATACAATTCAACAATCAGAGATTCGTTGACGTCGTGAGCGATTTCGTCACGGGCCGGAACATGCTTGAATGTTCCTTCCTTCTTGTTTACATCAACGGAAACCCAGTCCGGGAAACCACCGGTTTCTGCCAGTTTCAGGCTGTTAACAATACGTTCCTGATTCTTGGCTTTTTCACGGACGGCGATGACGTCGCCTTCTTTAACTAAGTAAGAAGGAATATTGACTTTGTTGCCGTTGACGCTGATAGCGCAGTGGGAAACCAGCTGACGTGCTTCAGCACGTGTGCAGCCGAAGCCCATACGATAGACAACATTGTCCAGACGTCTTTCAAGCAGGCTGAGGAGCTGCTCGCCGGTGTTGCCGCGTTTTCTGGCGGCTTTGGCGAAATAAAGTCTGAACTGACGTTCGAGAACGCCGTACATACGTTTAACTTTCTGCTTTTCACGAAGCTGAGCACCGTAGTCAGAGAGACGAGCACCGGAGGTGCGGCCATGCTGACCCGGGGCATATTCGTGTTTGCATTTGGAATCAAAAGAGCGAACAGCGCTCTTGAGATTCAAGTCGCAGCCTTCACGGCGTGCGAGCTTTTCTTTAGGTCCGGTATAACGAGCCATTTTTTTCTCTTATCCTGTGTCTTCCACATTCAGTTAATCAGTTTGCTGATTAACGCGGGAATTAGTTATTAAACACGGCGACGCTTCGAAGGACGAACACCGTTGTGAGGAACGGGAGTAACGTCCTGAATGGAAGTGACGCGAATACCAAGAGCGTTGAGCGCGCGAACACTGGATTCGCGGCCGGGTCCGGGTCCGGTAATACGGACTTCAACGTTCTTTAAGCCATATTCAAGGGCATGACGGCCGGCCTGCTCTGCTGCAACCTGAGCTGCAAACGGAGTGGACTTACGAGAGCCTTTGAAACCCTGAGCGCCGGAGCTGGACGCAGCAATCGCGTTGCCCTGACGGTCAGTAATTGTGATGATTGTATTGTTGAAGGAAGCGTGAACGTGGGCAATGCCTTCTGTCACGACTTTCTTAACTTTTCTGCGAGCGCGCTGAGCAGCAATCTGCTGCGCGTTAGGAATCTTTCCTGCCATAGTCGTCCTTTACCTTATTTCTTAAGTGCGACGCCAGCTTTCTTCGGTCCCTTGCGGGTACGAGCATTCGTACGGGTGCGCTGACCGCGAACGGGCAGACCGCGACGATGACGCATACCTCTGTAGGTACCTAAGTCAATAAGGCGCTTAATTGACAATTGAACTTCACGACGAAGGTCGCCTTCGACAGTCAGCTTGCTGATCGCATCACGAATTTTTTCAAGTTCTGCGTCTGTCAGGTCTTTGACCTTCTTAGTTGTGTCAACACCAACCGCATTCAAAATTTCACGGGCACGGGGACGACCGATGCCATAGATGGCGGTTAAGCCGATTTCAGCGTGCTGATTCGGCGGAATGTTAATACCGGCGATACGAGCCATTATTTACCTCTTTAGCCTTGGCGCTGTTTATGACGAGGATCCGAGCAGATCACGCGGACCACGCCTTTGCGCTTGATGATCTTGCACTTGCGGCACATTTTTTTGACCGAAGCGTTTACTTTCATAGTTATCTCCAAAAGTGCACGAGGCCTCTCGCGAAGAACCTCATACAGAACTGTCCCTGCAAAATGTAGTGCAAATCGCAGAGTAATGCATAAGGAGCGGGATTATATCTAATCCCGCTCTTTTCTGCAAATTATTGACTGGTTACAACCCGTTAACGGGGAAGTGAACCGGGACCGAAGCCTCGGAAGTTTGTCTTCTTCAGCAGCGATTCGTATTGATGACTCATGAGATAAGCCTGAACCTGACTCATAAAGTCCATCGTCACGACGACAACGATCAGAAGTGATGTGCCGCCGAAATAGAACGGAACGTTAAAGCGCAGATTGAGGAACTCAGGAACCAAACAGACAAAGACCAGATAGATGGAACCCGCAAGTGTCAGACGAAGCAGAACTTTGTCAATATAGCGGGATGTCTGTTCACCCGGACGAATACCCGGTACAAAGGCACCGCTCTTCTTAAGATTCTCAGCTGTCTCACGCGGATTGAAAACCAAAGCCGTGTAGAAGTAAGCAAAGAATACAATCAGAGCTGCATAGAGCAGTGTATAAATCGGTTGACCCGGGGAAAGAGAAGCCGCAAGGTCACGAATCCAGCGTGTGCTCTCTCCGCTGGTAAACCAACTGGCTAAGGTAGCCGGGAAGAGAATCAGCGAAGAAGCAAAGATCGGAGGAATCACGTTGGCCATGTTGATCTTCAAAGGAAGATACGAACTCTGACCGCCGTAAATCTTGTTGCCGACCTGACGCTTGGCATAGTTAACTGTAATACGGCGCTGGCCTCTTTCCATAAAGACCACAAATGCCGTAACGAGCATCACGATCGCAATGATGAAAATCGCAGACAGAGGTCCGATCGCGCCGGTGGAAACCAACTGGAAAAGACCGCTTACCGCAGCGGGCAGACCCGCAACGATACCTGCGAAAATGATGATCGAAATGCCGTTGCCGATTCCGCGCTCTGTAATTTGCTCGCCAAGCCACATGAGGAACATGGTGCCGGTAACGAGAGAAACAACACAGACAAAGCGGAAGAAGAAGCCCGGATCAATGACCAGGCCGGGCTGCGTTTCCAAAGCGACGGCAATACCTAACGCCTGGAATGTGCCCAAAAGAAGTGTGCCGTAACGAGTGTACTGCGTGATCTTTCTTCTTCCGGATTCGCCTTCCTTACGCAGACTCTCCAGAGAGGGAAGTACGTAAGAAAGCATCTGCATGATAATCGATGCCGAAATGTACGGCATGATACCAAGCGCGAAAACGGAGAAACGGGACAGGGCGCCGCCCGAGAACATGTTGAACAGCCCTAAGATGCCGCCCTGCTGCTGATTAAACAGCTCTTTTAAGGTATCTGGATCGATACCGGGAACCGGAATATGCGTGCCGATACGATAAACAACGAGAGCCAATACAAGAAAAATTACTCGTCGATATAAATCGCCGTACTTGCTGCTGGCTTTCGCCGGAATGTTCTTGGCCACGTTTAATTCCTTATCTCAAATTATTTATCAGCTTCCACAACAACGGATCCGCCGGCAGCTTCAATAGCAGCCTTCGCACCCTTAGTAGCGGTAATGCCGCGAAGAATAACTTTGCGCTTGATTTCTCCGGAGAGAATAACGCGAGCATCCTTCGAATTGGATTTGATCACATTTGCATTGATCAGATCGCCGAGGTTGATCTCTTCCAGACCCAGCTTTTCAAGGTCGCTCAAGCGAACTTCAGCAACGAATTCATGAGTCCAGGAAGTGAAGCCGCGCTTCGGCAGACGACGATGCAGAGGCATCTGGCCGCCTTCGAAACCAACTTTGTGGAATCCGCCGGCACGAGACTTCTGACCTTTGTGACCGCGGCCGGCAGTCTTGCCCCAACCGCTTCCAACACCGCGACCAACGCGATGGACTGCGCTCTTGGAACCTGCAGCCGGCTGAATGGTATTAAGTTTCATTTCTAATCCTCAATTATTCAGCACGAACAAGGTAAGAGACAGTGCTGATCATGCCGCGTACGGCAGGAGTGTCCTCAAGTTCGCGTGTCTGACGAATCTTCTTCAGACCGAGACCAAGAACAGTCTGGCGATGGGCTTTCTTGCAGCCGATCGGGCTCTTGACCAGAGTCACTTTAACTGTTTTCTTTTCCATTTAACACTCCTGATTAACCGATGATTTCTTCAACGGTCTTGCCGCGCTTAGCAGCAATTTCGCTCGGGGTGCGCAGATTGTTGAGAGCGTCAATGGTGGCACGAACCATGTTGTAGGGGTTCGAGGAACCATGAGACTTGGCAACAATGTTGCGAATACCCATTACGTCGAAAATAGCACGCATCGGACCGCCGGCAATAACGCCGGTACCTTCGGGAGCCGGAAGAAGCATCACGCGGGAAGCGCCGTGATGGCCTTCAACAGCGTGGTAAATGGTTCCGTCACGAAGAGGAATCTTTTCCATGCTGCGGCGAGCCTGATCCATCGCTTTCTGGACGGAAACAGGAACTTCACGGGACTTGCCCTTGCCCATACCGATACGGCCGTCGCCGTCGCCAACTACTGTTAAAGCAGCAAAGCCGAGAATACGACCGCCTTTAACAACTTTGGTGACGCGATTGACAGCAATCATTTTTTCGCGAATGCCGTCATCCTGTTCTTCAGCCATGGGGCCTTTAGCTTGTTTTGCCATTTAGCTATTCCTTAGAACTTGAGACCGGCTTCGCGCGCTGCTGTTGCAAGCGCGGCGATACGGCCATGAAAACGATAACCGGCGCGGTCAAAAGCGCAGCTTTCAATTCCGGCAGCCTTTGCTTTCTCAGCAATGCGTGTACCGATAATCTTCGCAGCGTTGACGTTGCCGCCCTTGCCGGACACACCTGCCAGCTGAGCACGGACTTCCGGCTCAACCGTAGAGGCAGAGCACAGAACATTCTTGCCGTCGGCAGAAATGATCTGAGCGTAAATGTGCAGATTTGTACGATGAACAGTCAGGCGATTAACCTTCATGCTCTTAATGCGGGCACGCGTGGCACGCGCACGACGCAGACGATTTTGTTTCTTGTCGATCACTTTAAGCCTCCGCCCGCTTATTTCTTCTTAGTTTCCTTGATCACTACAACTTCATCAGCATAGCGAACACCCTTGCCCTTATAGGGTTCAGGAGCACGATAGCTGCGAATTTCTGCAGCAACCTGGCCGACTTTCTGTTTGTCGGCGCCGTGAATCAGAATCTCTGTCTGAGTCGGGGTTTCACACTTAATGCCGGCAGGCATCTTGTGAGCAACCGGATGAGAGAAACCGAGGTTCAGATTCAGGGTGTCGCCCTGAGCCTGAGCACGGTAACCAACACCGACCAGAGTCAGTTTCTTTGTGAAGCCTTCTGTAACGCCGATGTTCATCGCGTTAACAAGGGCTCTGAGCGTACCGCTCATTGCGTTGGACTGCTTCGTTTCTTCAAGAGCTTTGAAGTAAACGTGGCCGTTCTCAACCTTCACTTCAACAGAAGCGTCAAGCTTCTGAGTAAGCGTGCCTTTCGGACCTTTGACGGTGATAACGCCGTCAGCGATCGAGGCTTCAACACCCTTACCGAGGGTGACGGGAATCTTAGCAACTCGTGACATAGTATTCTCCTAGCTTAGGCAACGTAGCAGATGACTTCGCCGCCAATGCCAGCTTCACGAGCTTTGCGATCAGTCATCACGCCTTTCGGTGTGGAAATGATCGCAATTCCAAGGCCGTTCATGACCTGAGGAATCGTTTCGTGATTCTTGTATACACGCAGTCCGGGTCTCGAAACACGTTCGATTGTTTCGATAACAGGACGGCCGGCATAATATTTAAGACCAATATGAAGAACGGGCTTGCCTTCGTTGGCGTCAACGGAATAACCGGAGATGTAGCCTTCGTCTTCAAGAACCTTTGCAATCGCCACCTTCAGCTTGGAAGAAGGCATTGTAACTTCCGTTTTGTCGACCATCTGACCGTTACGGATACGGGTCAGCATGTCGGCGATCGGATCACTCATACTCATTTGTAATCTCCTCGCTTACCAGCTGGCCTTAGTCAGGCCGGGAATGTCACCATGCATAGCCGCTTCGCGGATCTTGCCTCTGGCTAGGCCGAATTTGCGGAATGTACCGCGGGGACGACCGGTGATGCCGCAGCGGTTGCGCTGACGGCAGGGACTTGCGTCACGGGGCAGAGACTGAAGTGCGATGCGGGCTTCCATGCGCTCTTCCATCGAGCGGGTAGCATCGTTAATAACCGCTTTCAGAGCGGCACGTTTAGCAGCAAACTTCTGAGCGCACATTTTGCGCTTGAGTTCACGATTGATAAGTGCGAGTTTAGCCAATTAAATCACCTCGCTTAGTTACGGAACGGGAATTTGAAGGCAGCCAGAAGTGCCTTGGCTTCTTCGTCCGTCTTAGCAGTTGTCGTAATGCTGATGTTAAGTCCGCGGAGCTTGTCGATCTTGTCGTATTCAATTTCCGGGAAAATAATCTGTTCCTTCAGACCGATGTTGTAGTTGCCGCGGCCGTCAAAGGCACGAGCGTTAACACCACGGAAGTCACGAACACGCGGGAAAGCGATTGTGACTAAACGGTCAAGGAATTCATACATGCGCTCGCCGCGAAGCGTGACCATACAGCCGATCGGCATGTTTTCACGAATCTTGAAGTTGGCGATAGCCTTACGAGTCTTGGTAACAACAGGCTTCTGACCAGCAATCTTGGTCAGGTCGGAAACAGCGTGGTCAATAAGCTTCTTGTCATTGACAGCTTCACCGACACCCATATTCAGTGTGATTTTTGTGATGCGGGGAACCTGCATTTCGGTTTTGTAACCGAACTGTTTTGTCAGGGCCGGAACCACTTCGTCACGATATTTATTGAAAAAACGAGACATTTACTGCGACCTCTTATGCTTTGGCGCCGACAACGGCACCGTCACTCTTGAAGACGCGTACTTTCTTGCCGTCAACAACCTGGAAACCGATGCGGTCGCCCTTACCGGTCTTCGGATTGACGAGCATGACGTTGGAACCGTCAATGGGAAGCGTCTTGTCCATAATGCCGCCGGCCTGACCCAGCATGGGGTTCGGCTTGACGTGCTTCTTAACGATGTTGATGCCTTCAACAACGACTTTACCGTCGCTGTGAACAGCAGTCACCGTGCCTTTTTTGCCTTTATCACGGCCGGTAATGACGATAATCTCGTCACCTTTGCGGATACGTTGCATTCTGTGTTCTCCTTAAAGAACTTCAGGAGCCAGAGAAACGATCTTCATGAAGCGTTCGGTACGCAGTTCGCGCGTAACCGGTCCGAAGATACGTGTTCCAATCGGTTCCAGTTTGTTGTTAAGCAGGACAGCAGCGTTGCCGTCAAAGCTGATGGAGGAACCGTCAGGACGACGAACACCCTTAGCAGTTCTAACTACAACAGCACTGTAGACTTCGCCTTTTTTGACACGACCGCGGGGGGCCGCTTCTTTGACGGTCACTTTGATAATGTCGCCAATATTGGCGTAGCGGCGCTTGGAGCCGCCCAACACTTTAATACATTGCACTGAACGAGCACCGGTGTTGTCGGCGACGTCCAGATTAGATTGCATCTGAATCATGGTTTTTAATATTCCAACTTATTCCGAGGTCATAGCGATTCGCTATGCTCGGCCAGTTTTGGTCCCGTCCGGGAGAAGAGTTTCCAATCCAGTCTCACAGATACCTGCTTTTATGGGGCAGGTTGTTCAAAAGAACCGGAACCCCAGTGAACCTCTAACTTATTAAACGGAAAGAACTTTCCAAATAAATAAACTTAGAGAGCCGCAAGTATATCCAATTAAGGATATCTTTGCAAGCTCTCTAAGAAAATTAAATTATTTTTTTACAATTAGATGACTGCGCGTTCGATGATCTTGGAAACTGTCCAGGACTTCGTGCGGGAAATCGGACGGGTTTCAGAGATCTCGACGATGTCGCCTTCTCTAACGTCGTTGTTTTCGTCATGAACATGATACTTCTTGCTCTTGACGACGATCTTGCCGATCGGATGCTTAACCTTGCGTTCAACAAGAACAGTAACTGTCTTGTCCATCTTGGTGCTAACAGCTTTACCGATCAGGGTACGTGTAAGTTTGTTTTCGCTCATTTCGTCGCTGCCTTCTGAGCAAGAATTGTGCGGACGCGTGCGATGTCGCGGCGTGTCTTACGAATCATGCTCGTATTTTCAAGTTGCTGATGGGACTTCTGCAGACGCAGTGTGAACTGTGCTTTCAGAAGGTCCTGCAGTTCTTTGTTAAGCGCAGCTTCGTCCATAGCGCGTAAATCTTTGGCTTTCATTCTGCACTCTCCTTACTGGCCAATCTGGCGTGTAACGAACATAGACTTCAGAGGAAGCTTGGCTGCGGCAAGACGGAAAGCCTCACGAGCCAGCGCTTCATCAACGCCGTCCAGTTCATAAATCACGCGACCCGGCTGCACTAATGCAACCCAGTATTCCGGATTACCTTTACCGTTACCCATACGAACTTCAGCGGGTTTAGAGGAAATAGGTTTGTCCGGGAACACACGGATCCATACACGGCCGCCGCGTTTAATGTGGCGGGTGATGGCACGACGAGCAGCTTCAATCTGACGAGCTGTCAGACGACCGCGCTCGGTAACTTTCAGACCGAACTGACCAAAGGAGACCTTTGCGCCTCTCTGAGCCAAACCATAGTTACGGCCCTTCTGGTCCTTACGGTACTTGGTTCTGTTTGGTTGCAGCATTATTCTTCTCCTTCCTTAGCAGCAGTTTCGGCGGCCTTGCGGGGAGCACGAGCCTGCTTGCCTTCTCCGTCAGCGGGTTTGCGGCCGCGGCGGTTGTTCGGCTTGCCCGGACGACGATTGCGGCGATCTTCACGATCAGCCGGAGCAGCAGCTTCAGCTGCAAGATCCTTGGCAGTATTGTCGCCTTTGTAAACCCAAACCTTCACACCGATAATGCCGTATGTGGTATTGGCTTCGGAGAAACCGTAGTCAATGTCGGCACGAAGAGTGTGCAGAGGAACACGACCTTCACGATACCATTCGGTACGGGCGATTTCAGCACCGTTCAAACGACCGGAAGACATGATCTTGATACCAAGAGCGCCCTGGCGCATGGCGTTCTGCATGGCGCGCTTCATCGCGCGGCGGAACATAATGCGCTTTTCGAGCTGCTGAGTAATGCCGTCGGCAATCAGCTGAGCGTCCAAGTCAGGACGACGAACTTCTTCAATGTTGACGTGTACAGGTACGCTCATCATCTTGGAGAGTTCGTTCTTCAGAACCTGAAGATCTTCACCCTTCTTGCCAATCACCATGCCCGGACGAGCGGAGAAGATGGTGATGCGAGCGTTCTTAGCGGGACGCTCGATGAGAATACGACCAACGGATGCGTTCTTGAGCTTCTTGCCCAGGAATTCACGAACCTTGAGGTCTTCTGCCAGTGTGCGGGCAAAATCGCGGCCTGTAGCATACCAACGTGATGTCCAGTCGTGTGTTACAGGAAGGCGAAAGCCTGTCGGATTAATTTTCTGTCCCATGGTTCACCTATTATTTCTTAGCCGGTGTATCGCCGACTGTCACATAGATGTGACAAGTCTGCTTACCGATACGAGCGCCGCGGCCCTTGGCTCTGGCGGAGAAACGACGAAGTGTGGCGGCCTTCTCAACATAGATGGAAGTAACGCGAAGATCGTCAATATCAGCGCCGTCATTATGCTCGGCATTGGCAATGGCAGATTGAAGCGCTTTGCCGATGATGCCAGCAGCCTTCTTCTGCGTGAAAGAAAGAATGTTCAGGGCCTTGTCAACGGGTTTACCGCGAACAAGATCCGCAACCAAACGGCCTTTCTGAGCCGAGAGGCGAACTCCACGTACGATTGCTGTGGTTTCCATTATTCTTACCTCTTAGCTGGAGCAGCCTTCTTATCAGCTGCGTGGCCCTTGAAAGTACGGGTAAGAGCAAACTCACCCAACTTGTGGCCAACCATGTTTTCATTAATAAATACCGGCACATGCTGACGTCCGTTGTGGACAGCAATGGTAAGACCGATAAATTCAGGAAGAATTGTCGAACGACGAGACCAAGTCTTGATCGGACGTTTGTCACGACCGGCTTGGGCGGCTTCGACCTTCTTCAGTAAGGATCCGTCGACGAACGGTCCCTTCTTAAGCGAACGAGACATTCAGGCCCCCTTACTTACGATAGCGACGAGACACAATCATGTTGTCTGTGCGCTTGTTGTTACGAGTACGATAACCCTTGGTGAGCTGACCCCAAGGTGTGACAGGCGCGCGACCGGTACCGGTACGGCCTTCACCACCACCGTGCGGGTGATCAACCGGGTTCATTACAACACCGCGAACGGTCGGACGAATACCGCGCCAACGCTTGGCACCGGCTTTGCCGAGTTCACGAAGACTGTTTTCTTCATTGCCGACGGTACCGATTGTCGCACGGCATTCAATAAGAACGCGGCGAACTTCACCAGAACGAAGACGAACCTGAGCATAGGCGCCTTCACGAGCCAGAAGCTGTGCAAAAGCACCGGCAGCACGGATCATCTGACCGCCTTTCTTCGGCTTCATTTCGATGTTGTGAATCGTGGAACCAACCGGAATGTTGCGAAGCGGAAGTGTATTGCCGACTTTGATCGGGGCTTCCTGACCGCTCATGATTTCGTCACCGGCTTTCAGGCCTTTCGGTGCGAGAATGTAGCGGCGTTCACCGTCCTTGTACAGAACAAGAGCGATGTTCGCAGAACGGTTCGGATCGTACTCGATGCGTTCAACAATAGCGGGAATTCCGTCTTTGTCGCGCTTGAAGTCAATAATACGATACGCTTTCTTGTGACCGCCGCCCTGATGACGAACGGTAATACGGCCGAAGTTGTTGCGGCCGGATCCGCGGTTCTTCTTTTCAACCAGCGGAGCATACGGCTTGCCTTTGTGCAGTTCGTTGTTGACAACCTTAACTGCGTGACGGCGGCCGGGAGATGTAGGTTTAAGTGTAACCAGAGCCATTACTTCACCTCTGCGAAGTTAATTTCTTGATCGTCGGCCAGGCAGACATAAGCTTTGCGAACGTCGCTGCGCTTACCGGGGAAACGACCGTTGCGTTTCTGCTTGCCTTTGATGTTCACGATCTGAACGCCGGATACTTTTACCTTGAAAAGAAATTCAACGGCGGCCTTGACATCCTCTTTAGTTGCTTCAGGAACAATGCTGAAGATGTACTGATTGTGCTTATCACCGATTCTTGTCGCCTTTTCAGAGACAACAGAACCGAGAATTACTTTGTAAAGGAAATCTTGGCTCATCCCCACATCTCCTCAAGCTTAGCAATAGCTTGTTTTGTAACGACAACAGAATCAAAGTGAACCAGAGAAACAGGATCAGCATAACGCGGCTCAACAACCCAAACGTTCTTCAGGTTGCGGCTGGCAAGATCAAGATTCTCGCTCAGCTCTGTTGTAATGATCAGAGCGCTGCCGAGACCCATTGCCTTAAGCTTGTTGGCAAAGTTCTTTGTCTTGGGAGTGTCAACATCGATGGAGTCCACAACAACAAGACGTCCGTCCTGAGCTAACTTGGAGAAAATGCAGGCCATGGCGCCGTTAAGCATCTTCTTGTTAACTTTCTGTGTGAAGTTTTCATCAGGTGTGTTCGGGAAAGCTCTGCCGCCTCCGCGCCAAACCGGCGAGGAAGACATACCGGCGCGGGCACGGCCTGTACCTTTCTGACGCCAGGGTTTGCGTGTGGAGTGATGAACAGCTTCACGAGTAAGCTGCGCACGGGTTCCGAGACGAGCGTTGGCCTGATAGGCAACAACGATCTGATGAACCAGAGCTTCATTGTATTCACGACCGAAAAGGGAATCGGCAGCCGCAAGAGTAGCGGTCTGCTGGCCCTGATCGTTTAAGACTTTCAGTTCCATTAATCGCTCCTTAGGCTTTGGCCTTCACGGCCGGACGGATAACAATTTCGCCTTCGCTGGCACCGGGAACGGCACCGCGAACCATGATGAGCTGACGATCAGCATCAACACGGGCGATAACTAAATTCTGAGTTGTGCGCTGCACGTCACCTAAATGACCTGCCATGCGCTTGCCTGGGAATACGCGGCCCGGGTCCTGACGGTTACCGATAGAACCGGGAGCGTTTGTAGACACGGAGTTACCGTGGCTGGCACGATTGGATGAGAAGTGATGACGTTTGATAGCGCCGGCAAATCCCTTACCGATTGTTGTTCCTGTAACGTCAACTTTCTGACCTTCAGTAAACATGGAAATCGGAAGAGTCTGGCCAACTTTCATTTCGCCAATCTTATCTTCTTCAACATGGAATTCTTTGAGCACGGAACCTGCTTCAACACCAGCTTTTTCAAACTGGCCTTTCAGAGGGTTGCTCACACGCGACGGCTTCTTGGAGCCGTAGGCGACTTGCACTGCATTGTAGCCGTCAGTCTCAACCGTTTTTACCTGTGTAATGCGGTTGTTCGACACATCGAGCACTGTTACCGGAATAGACACACCATCCTCGGTAAAGATGCGCGTCATGCCGATCTTACGACCGACGAGGCCGAGCTTCTCACTCATTATTATCTCCACCCCAGCTGCGATTGGCCGGGACTAGTTTAGAAAAAATCACCTTAAAAGACATTAGGTGATCACGAAAAGAAGGCGATTCTACAACGAAAAAATCCTTTTTGCAAATATTCCTTCTAAAACCGTGAGTTATCAATTGTTAATTTGCCTCAAAATATTTCATTTCTGTTGTTTGCAAATTTTCTTCCCGCTTCTGCTGCCTTTCCCCACCGCAATTTGTCCCTCCTGCATGCGCATTAGACCGTTTTCGCTACTCAAAACAATCTCTAACCGCCTTCCCCTGCGCAATATTCGACTAAAATCTATGTCCGCAATTAATATGTAAGAATTCGTTGCTTTAGGTTTGACTTTTTATTTAACTCTGCTTTCAGAGTTTTTTGACGAATATGTTTAGAAAATTGATTTTCTGTGCGGCATCGGCTTTTGCACTTACTTGCACTGCCGCTGCATCTGCTGAAGTCTTCTTTACCGAAACCTTTGCGGTCGGCACCATCGTCACCGGACAGTTCAAAACAAAAACAAAAGAAGAAGCTTCTGCTTGCTATCGCCTGATGAACGACGAAACACGCCGCCTCGAACATCTGCTTTCTGCCTACGACGAGGACAGCGATATTTCCCGACTCGGCAGCAACGCCGGCCATTGGGTTGAAATCTCCCGTGATACCTTCGAAGTCCTCTCAGCTTCTAAAATCATCTCTAAAGAAACCCACGGCACTTTCGATCCGACTATCGGAACAGTTATTAAACTTTGGAGCGTTGATCAGCCCGATCATCATATCCCGAAAAACCAAAGCCTTGAAAAAGCGCTTAAAGCTGTCGGCTACGAAAAAATCGGATTAAAACAGGAAAATGGCAAGTTCTACGCAAAAATAGGAAAGCAGCAGCAAATTTCCGTCGGAGCCATCGGAAAAGGTTTTATTGCCGATAAGGTTATGAAAACTCTCAAGGACCACGGATGCAGAGACGCCCTGCTCAGTTTCGGAGGAAATGTCATCGGATGCGGAACCAATGCCGAAAATAAACCCTGGAACGTAGGCCTGCAGAGCCCGGATAAAGAAAGAGGAAATTTCTTTGCGGTCGCGCCGCTTGATGACACCTCAATTGTGACCTCCGGCGACTACGAGAAATTCTTTGTTGAAAACGGCGTGAAGTACAGCCATATCCTCGACCCGAAAACAGGAAAACCGGTCCCGGCGACACTCTCTTCGGTCACAATCATTGATAAAAACTCCGCTCAGGCCGATGCGCTTTGCACCGCCTTGTTCGTAATGGGGTGGGACGGAGCAGTCAAGTTCCTTCAGGAGCATCCCGATCTTCCGGCGGTGCTCGTCGATGAATCGGTGAAGAAGGCAGCCATCACCAAGAGTGCTGAATCTCTAGTCCGCGTCACTGACCCAGCGCTTAAAACGGCAATCATCCCTCAAAGCGGCCCGGTCGTCTTTAAAGACACGAAACAATAGACGAGAAAAAACCTCCGCAGAACCAAATCTACGGAGGTTTCGCTTAATAAGTCAACCGATTACTGGACCTTGATTTCAACGTCCACGCCTGCCGGCAGGTCAAGCTTCATCAGAGCGTCGACTGTCTTGTCAGTCGGGTCGATGATGTCCATCAGTCTCTGATGAGTTCTGATTTCAAGCTGGTCACGGCTGGTCTTGTTGACGTGCGGGCTGCGCAGAATGTCGAAACGCTGAATGCGTGTCGGCAGGGGAATCGGGCCTCTTACGATAGCACCGGTTCTCTTGGCAGTGTCGACGATCTCAAGAGCAGACTGATCGATCAGTTTGTAATCAAATGCCTTGAGGCGAATACGAATACGTTGGCTTTGCATTTTAATCCTTTAAAGAACAAGGGGCCGAAGCCGTCTTCGGCCCGCGATTCAAGTTTGTGTTAATTAGGCTTCGATCTTAGAAACAACGCCGGCACCGACAGTGTGGCCGCCTTCACGGATAGCGAAGCGAAGACCTTCTTCCATAGCGATCGGGGCGATCAGTGTAACGTCCATACGGATGTTGTCGCCGGGCATAACCATTTCAACGCCTTCAGGCAGCTGAATTGTACCGGTAACGTCAGTTGTACGGAAGTAGAACTGCGGACGATAGCCTTTGAAGAACGGTGTGTGACGACCGCCTTCTTCCTTGGTCAGAACGTAAACTTCTGCCTGGAATTCTGTGTGCGGTGTGATGGTGCCCGGTTTAGCAAGAACCTGGCCGCGTTCAACGTCTTCACGCTTTGTACCGCGAAGAAGAATACCAACGTTGTCACCGGCTTCGCCCTGATCCAGCAGTTTGCGGAACATCTCAACGCCTGTGCAGGTGGTCTTCTGTGTCGGACGAATACCGACGATTTCAACTTCATCACCAACTTTGATGACACCGCGTTCGACACGACCGGTCACAACTGTACCGCGGCCGGAAATCGAGAACACGTCTTCAACCGGCATAAGGAACGGCTGATCGATAGCGCGTTCCGGTGTCGGAATGTAAGAGTCGAGTGTGTCGGCAAGCTTCAGGATGGATTCTTCACCCATCGGGCCTTTGTCGCCTTCGAGAGCCATACGGGCAGAACCCTTGATGATAGGAATGTCATCGCCGGGGAAGTCGTAGTTGCTCAGAAGTTCGCGAACTTCCATTTCAACCAGTTCAAGCAGTTCTTCGTCTTCGACGAGGTCGCACTTGTTGAGGTAAACGATGATGTAGGGAACACCAACCTGACGAGCAAGAAGGATGTGTTCACGAGTCTGCGGCATCGGGCCGTCAGAAGCGGAAACAACCAGAATAGCGCCGTCCATCTGGGCAGCACCGGTAATCATGTTCTTAACGTAGTCAGCGTGCCCCGGGCAGTCAACGTGAGCGTAATGACGCTTTTCAGTTTCGTATTCAACGTGAGCGGTGTTGATCGTGATGCCGCGTGCTTTTTCTTCAGGAGCAGCGTCAATCTGATCGTAGGCTTTGGCTTCGCCGCCGAACTTGTTGGAAAGAACGGTTGTGATAGCAGCCGTCAGAGTTGTTTTGCCATGGTCAACGTGACCGATGGTACCCACGTTCACGTGGGGCTTTGTACGCTCGTACTTACCTTTTGCCATTTTTTAAGATTCCTTAGAAAGTTTAAATAGCGTTAAAAAATTACTTTGCCTTAGCTTCAATCACTGCTTCCGCAACGTTCTTCGGAGCTTCAGCATAATGTTTGAATTCCATTGTGTAGGAGGCGCGGCCCTGTGTCAGAGAACGCAGCTGTGTAGCATAGCCGAACATCTCGGACAGCGGAACTTCAGCCTTAACAGCTTTGCCTCCGCCGGGCAGATCGTCCATACCCTGAATAACACCGCGGCGGGAAGAAAGGTCGCCCATAACGTCGCCCATCTTCTCTTCCGGAGTTTCAACTTCAACAGCCATGATCGGCTCAAGAAGGACCGGGTTGGCATTGCGCATACCTTCTTTGAAAGCCATAGAACCGGCCATCTTGAAGGCGTTTTCGTTAGAGTCCACTTCGTGGTAAGAACCGAAATGAAGTGTGGCTTTAACGTCAACAACCGGGTATCCGGCAAGAACACCGGACTTCATGGTGTCTTCAATACCCTTCTGAACTGCAGGGATGTATTCGCGAGGAACCACACCGCCCTTAATCGCGTCGACGAATTCATAGCCTTTGCCGGGATTCGGCTCAAGCTTCAGAACAACGTGACCATACTGGCCGCGGCCGCCGGACTGCTTAACAAACTTGGCTTCTGCGTTTTCAACTGTAGAACGAATGGTTTCACGGTAGGCAACCTGAGGTTTGCCGACTGTGGCTTCAACATTGAACTCGCGGCGCATACGGTCAACGAGAATGTCGAGGTGAAGTTCGCCCATACCGGAAATAATCGTCTGACCGCTTTCTTCATCAGTGCGAACGCGGAAGGACGGGTCTTCCTGAGCAAGGCGGTTAAGCGCAATGCCCATCTTCTCCTGGTCAGCCTTGGTCTTGGGTTCAACAGCCTGAGAAATAACAGGTTCCGGGAACTCCATCTTTTCAAGGATGATCGGGTTAGCGATATCGCACAGTGTGTCGCCTGTTGTAACTTCTTTCAGACCAACTGCAGCAGCGATGTCGCCGGCGAGAACTTCTTTAATTTCTTTACGTTCGTTGGCGTGCATCTGCAACAGACGACCAATACGTTCTTTCTTGCCCTTAACAGAGTTCAGAACGGTGTCGCCGGAGTTAACAACGCCGGAGTAAACGCGAAGGAAGGTCAGCTGACCAACGAACGGGTCAGTCATGATCTTGAATGCGAGAGCAGAGAACGGCTCTTTGTCATCAGCCTTACGGGAAACAACAGAGTCGTCATCCGGATCAACGCCTTCGACCGGAGGAATGTCAACCGGGCTCGGAAGGAGTTCGATCACGGCGTCAAGCATGCGCTGAACGCCTTTATTCTTAAACGCGGTACCACAGAGCATCGGCTGGATTTCACCGGCGATGGTACGCAGACGCAGACCTTTAGTAATGTCGGCTTCAGACAGGTCGCCTTCTTCAAGGTACTTGTCCATCAACTCTTCATTGGCTTCAGCAGCAGCTTCAACCATGTTGCTGCGCCATTTTTCAGCATCAGCCTGAAGTTCAGCAGGAATGTCTTCAAATGCGAACTTCATACCCTGGGAAGCTTCGTCCCAGATGATCGCTTTCATCTTGGCCAGGTCAATAACGCCTTTAAATGTATCTTCAGCGCCGATAGGAATAACGATAGGCACAGGGTTGGCCTTCAGGCGGGACTTCATCTGGTCATAGACCTTGTAGAAGTTAGCGCCGGTACGGTCCATCTTGTTTACGAAAGCAAGACGGGGAACACCGTACTTGTTGGCCTGACGCCAAACAGTTTCAGACTGCGGTTGAACACCGCCGACCGCACAGTAAACCATGCAGGCGCCGTCAAGAACACGCATAGAGCGTTCAACTTCAACTGTAAAGTCAACGTGTCCCGGGGTATCAATAATGTTGATACGATGTTCGGGATGATTCATGTCCATGCCGCGCCAGAAGGCAGTCGTAGCAGCGGAGGTAATAGTAATACCGCGCTCCTGCTCCTGTTCCATCCAGTCCATGGTCGCAGCGCCATCATGCACCTCGCCAATCTTGTGATTGACACCGGTGTAGAACAGAATGCGTTCCGTGGTGGTTGTTTTACCCGCGTCAATGTGCGCGGAAATGCCGATGTTGCGATAACGCTCAATCGGAGTTTTGCGAGCCATGTTTTCTATCCTATATTAACGAGAGAGGCTGACACCTCTCCCAATTGTTTAAGAAATTAGTTAAAGCGGAAATGAGAGAAGGCCTTGTTGGCTTCAGCCATACGATGGACTTCTTCACGTTTCTTCATAGCACCGCCGCGGCCTTCGGAGGCGTCAAGTAATTCTCCGGCGAGACGGAGCGGCATGGATTTTTCACTTCTGCCCTTGGCGGCTTCACGCAGCCAGCGCATGGCCAGAGCCATACGGCGAACAGGGCGAACTTCGACCGGAACCTGGTAATTGGCACCGCCAACACGACGGGACTTAACTTCAACCAGCGGACGAACATTGTTCAAAGCGTTGGTAAACACTTCGATAGGATCTTTACCAGACTTAGTCTGGATTTCTTCCAAAGCGCCATACACGATGCGTTCTGCGACGGCTTTCTTGCCGTCAAGCATGATCATGTTGACAAACTTTGTGATTTCCACGGAACCAAACTTAGGATCCGGGAGTACTTCACGTTTAGGTACTTCGCGACGACGGGGCATTTTTTACCTCAATTCTGTCTTCAGTCAAATAAATTAAAAATGCGGGTCAATAAGTGAACCGCGACTTACTCGGTCATAAAAAGAGACCGTCACCGGGTGCGGGCCGGTATTAAGCCTGTTTGGGGCGCTTTGCGCCATACTTAGAGCGAGACTGCTTACGATCCTTGACACCCTGGGTATCAAGAGAACCACGAACAACGTGGTAGCGAACGCCCGGCAAGTCTTTAACACGACCGCCGCGAATCAACACGACGCTGTGTTCCTGCAGATTGTGACCTTCACCTCCAATGTAGGAAATGACTTCAAATCCGTTGGTAAGACGTACTTTGGCAACTTTACGAAGAGCCGAGTTCGGTTTCTTCGGAGTTGTAGTGTAAACACGGGTGCAAACACCGCGTTTCTGGGGGCAGTTCTTGAGCGCGGGGCTCTTGCTCTTTTCAATAGCTCTCTCGCGAGGCTTACGCACTAATTGGTTAATGGTCGGCATAAAGTCCGTATCCGAAACGATTAGAAAACCACTCTTGACGAGTGGGGTTTAACAAAAATACTTTAGGGAGATTGGCGCGGACTCTGCGCAGCGGAGGAGCTCTCTAGGGAGCTTTCAAAGAGCGCAGAAATCCGAGCGGATTTCCGAAAAGTTCCGCATTATTGCTCAAATCTAATCTTTTGTCAAATTTTTCTTGTTCGATTAAGTAGTTAGCAATTGTGTTTCCTGCAACTTCCTACAAAGGAAAAAGGGCGGCCCTTCGGCCGCCCTTCTTGGCTTTTAACGAGTGCTTCTCAGTTTACTTGCTGGGAATAATCACGTCGTCCGCTGCGGATTTGACCGCGTCTCCGACAAGATTCTCATTTCCGACATAAGCAGTGTCAGTCATGATCTCATTGTCGTACTTAAACACGTCCGGATCGCGACGGGCTCTGTGATAGGCCAGACCTGTACCGGCAGGAATCAGACGACCCACAATCACGTTTTCCTTCAGGCCGCGAAGCTCATCACGTTTGCCCATGATGGCTGCTTCGGTAAGAACACGTGTGGTTTCCTGGAAGGACGCCGCAGAAATGAAGGAGTCTGTCGACAAACTCGCCTTGGTAATACCGAGCAGAATGTTGTCGTAGAGCGCCGGACGTTTGCCTTCGGCCAAAACTTTTTCGTTTTCATCCAGCATTTCGCTGCGTTCAACCTGCTCTCCGTTGATGAATCTTGTGTCGCCCGGATCGGTAATCACAACACGGCGAAGCATCTGACGAACAATCACTTCAATGTGCTTGTCGCTGATCTTCACACCCTGCAGACGATACACCGCCTGGACTTCGTCAACAACGTAGCGGGCCAGAGCCTCAATACCGTTCAGACGCAGAATGTCATGCGGATCGGCCGGACCGTCAACAATGACCTCGCCTTTATGAACCACCTGACCGTCATGGACCAGAATTGTCTTGTCCTTCGGAATCAGGAATTCATGTTCGGCGCCTTCCGTATCCGTAATAATCAGACGCTGTTTACCTTTGGTTTCTTTACCGAATGTAACAGTACCGCTGGCTTCGGCAAGTACGCCGGCATCCTTCGGAGAACGTGCTTCGAAGAGCTCGGCAACACGCGGCAGACCGCCGGTAATGTCTCGAGTCTTCTGACTTTCTGTCGGAATTCTCGCCAGAACGTCACCAACGCTCGCGTGGTCACCGTCATGAACCGTGATCAGGGCACCAACCGGAAGCTGAATGCTCACCGGATGCTCTGTTCCCGGAATCTTAACGAGTTCGCCTTCGTCATCAAGAAGCTGAATCATCGGACGACCGATCTTGCTCGAGGCAGAGTGCTTGCCGTCGATAACGACAAGAGAGCTCAAGCCCGTCACTTCATCGATCTGGCTCTTAACTGTGACGTTGTCAATCGCGTTGGCAAAGCGGACACGGCCGGCGTATTCGGTAACGATCGGACGAGTCATCGGATCCCAGTTGGCAAGCTCAATACCGACCTGAACTTCCTGTCCGTCATTGGCGAGCAGGTTCGCGCCGTAAGGAATCTTATGGCGTTCACGTTCACGGCCGTTCTGACCTTCGATAACGATTTCGCCGGAGCGGGAAATAACAACCTTGTTGCCCTTCTCACCCGTCACATAACGCATCGCGCTTGTGAAGCGGACTGTACCGGCAGACTTCGTCACGACGTTGCTCGCAACAGCGTTTCGGCTCGCAGCACCACCGATGTGGAATGTACGCATTGTCAGCTGAGTACCCGGCTCACCAATGGACTGAGCAGCGATAACACCGACTGCTTCACCGGCGTTAACCAGTGTACCTCTGCCGAGATCACGTCCGTAGCACTTCGCGCACAGACCGTAACGGGTTTCACAGGTAAGCGGGGTGCGAACCATCATTTCATCAATACCGAGCTTCGTGATCTGTTCGACATCGTCTTCATTGATCAGATGGCCGGCTTCAAAAATAACTTCATGAGTATCCGGATCGAGAACGTCTTCAGCTGTAACACGGCCAAGAACACGATCGCCCAGAGCTTCAGCAACGTCGCCGCCTTCAACCAGAGCCTTCATCAGAACACCGCGGTGTGTGCCGCAGTCGTCTTCTGTGACCACCAGATCCTGTGTCACGTCAACCAGACGACGAGTCAGGTAACCGGAGTTCGCTGTCTTCAAAGCCGTATCGGCCAGACCTTTACGTGCTCCGTGGGTAGACACGAAGTACTGCAGAACGTTCAAACCTTCACGGAAGTTCGCGGTAATAGGCGTTTCAATAATGGAGCCGTCCGGCTTGGCCATCAGGCCGCGCATACCGGCAAGCTGACGAATCTGCGCAGCGGAGCCTCGGGCACCGGAGTCAGCCATCATGTAAATGGAGTTGAACGATTCCTGCTCAACTTTGTTGCCATGACGATCGATAACAGGCTCCTTGGAAATTTCTTCCATCATTACCTTACCGACCTTATCACTTGTGCGGCCCCAAATATCAACCACCTTGTTGTAGCGTTCACCGGCAGTCACCAAACCGGAAGTGTACTGAGCATCGATCTCTTTAACTTCCTGCTCGGCTTCATGCACAATCTTTTCCTTCGCTTCAGGAACAATCATGTCGTCAATAGCGATGGAAAGACCGCCGATGGTAGCAAGGTGATAACCGCGCTGCATCAGCTTGTCGGCGAAAATAACCGTTTCGCGCAGGCCGCAGCGGCGGAAAGCCATATTGATCAGCTTGGCAATCTCTTTCTTCTTCAGTGTCTTGTTCAGAACGCTGAATGGAAGTCCCGGAGGAAGAATTTCCGAAAGAAGCGCACGGCCGACTGTTGTTTCGTAACGAACTATGCGCGGTGTCTTCTCGCCGGTCTCTTTGTCGACGTCAAACTCTTTCACACGAACCGTGCAGCGAGTCTGAAGCTCGATCGCTTTGTTGGCAATCGCGCGTTCAACTTCGCCGATGTCGGCAAAGAACATACCCTCGCCCTTGCCGTTGATACGTTCACGGGTGGAGTAGTACAAACCAAGCACGATGTCCTGAGACGGAACGATCGAAGGATCGCCGTTCGCCGGGAACAGAACGTTGTTCGAGGCAAGCATCAGAGAACGGGCTTCAAGCTGGGCTTCCAGAGAAAGCGGTACGTGAACAGCCATCTGGTCACCGTCGAAGTCGGCGTTGAACGCCGCGCAGACGAGCGGATGGAGCTGAATCGCTTTGCCTTCAATCAGAAGCGGTTCAAACGCCTGAATACCGAGTCTGTGAAGTGTCGGAGCGCGGTTCAGCATGACCGGATGCTCGTAAATCACTTCTTCCAGGATGTCCCAAACAACCGGTTCCTGGTTCTCGACCATCTTCTTGGCAGCCTTAATGGTTGTCGCAAGACCGCGAAGCTCAAGCTTGTTGAAAATAAACGGCTTGAACAGCTCAAGAGCCATCAGCTTCGGCAGACCGCACTGATGAAGCTTGAGGTACGGGCCAACTGTAATAACAGAACGGCCGGAGTAGTCAACACGCTTACCGAGCAGGTTCTGACGGAAGCGGCCGCCCTTACCCTTGATCATGTCAGCAAGGGACTTCAGAGGACGCTTCGACGGACCGGTCATGGCCTTGCCGCGGCGGCCGTTGTCAAGCAGCGAGTCAACCGCTTCCTGAAGCATACGCTTTTCATTGCGGACAATGATGTCCGGAGCTTTCAGCTCAAGAAGACGTTTCAGACGGTTGTTGCGGTTAATGACGCGGCGATACAGATCGTTCAGGTCACTGGTCGCAAAGCGGCCGCCGTCAAGCGGAACCAACGGACGAAGATCCGGCGGAAGGACAGGAAGAACTTCCATAACCATCCATTCCGGTTTAATGCCGGAGCGCTGGAAGCCCTCAAGAACTTTCAGACGCTTGGCAATCTTCTTAACTTTGGCGTCACTCGTTGTTTCCTTGAGCTCGGTTCTCAGGTCGTTAACTTCCTGATCAATATCGATGGATGCGAGAAGCTCACGAATCGCTTCTGCGCCCATCATCGCCTTGAATTCGTCGCCGTATTCCTCTGTCTTGGCAAAGTAATCGTCCTCAGTCATCAGCTGACCGCGGCGAAGCTCTGTCATGCCGGGGTCGACAACGATGTAGGCTTCAAAATACAGAACACGCTCAATGTCACGGAGCGGGATGTCAAGAACCATACCCATTCTGGAGGGAAGGCTCTTGAGGAACCAAATGTGAGCGACCGGGCTGGCAAGCTCAATGTGTCCCATTCTTTCACGGCGGACTTTGGAAAGTGTGACTTCAACACCGCACTTCTCGCAGACAACGCCCTGATGTTTCAGACGTTTGTATTTGCCGCAAAGACATTCATAATCCTTAACCGGTCCGAAGATCTTGGCGCAGAAAAGACCGTCACGCTCAGGCTTGAACGTACGATAGTTAATCGTTTCCGGTTTCTTTACTTCGCCGTATGACCAAGATCGGATTTTCTCAGGAGAGGCAATACCGATCTTGATTGCGTCAAAAGGCTCATCTTCGCTGTTCTTCTTTAAAAGATTAAAAGGAGAATTCATCATTTTTTAGCAGGTTCCTTATTGCGGTCGAGGTCGATGTCAATACCGAGAGAACGGATTTCCTTAACCAGAACGTTGAAGGACTCCGGCATACCCGCATCGATCACGTGATCGCCCTTGACAATATTTTCATAAAGCTTTGTACGGCCGGTAACGTCGTCAGACTTAACCGTGAGCATTTCCTGCAGTACATAGCTGGCACCATAAGCTTCCAGAGCCCAGACTTCCATTTCACCAAAACGCTGACCGCCGAACTGAGCTTTACCGCCCAGAGGCTGCTGTGTGACCAGAGAGTAAGGACCGGTCGAACGAGCATGCATCTTGTCGTCAACTAAGTGGTGCAGCTTCAGATAATGCATCACACCCACTGTCACAGGTCTGTCAAACGCGTCGCCGGTGCGGCCGTCAAACAGCTGAGCCTGTGTCTTGGAAGGTGTGAGATGAAGCTTCTCAGCGGCTTCCGGCGGGAAGGCAAGATTCAGCATCTCATGAATATCTTCCTCGCTGGCTCCGTCGAAAACCGGAGTCGCAAAAGGAACGCCCTTCTTAAGGTTCTTGGCAAGAACAATGATCTCGTCATCAGTGAGAGAATCAAAGTCTTCTTTCTTGCCGTGGCTCTTGTTGTAGATCTGATTCAGGAAGGCGCGAATCTCTGCAACCTGCTTGGAGCGCTCCTTCTTAAGCATCTCTTCAATTCTCCAGCCCAGACCGAAAGCGGCCCAGCCGAGATGAACTTCAAGAACCTGACCGATGTTCATACGAGACGGAACACCCAGCGGGTTCAGAACGATGTCAACGGGACGTCCGTCAGCCATGAACGGCATGTCTTCCACACGAGTAATACGGGATACGACACCCTTGTTACCATGACGGCCGGCCATCTTATCGCCGGGCTGCAGACGACGTTTGACAGCCAGGTAAACCTTAACCATCTTCTGAACGCCTGTCGGCAGTTCATCGCCCTGTGTCAGCTTCTTGCGTTTTTCTTCAAAGGCAGCGTCAAATTCTTTGCGCTTGTCTTCCAGAGAAATACGAACGTCTTCGATCTGCTTCTGAAGGTTCTCGTCAGCCATGCGGATTTCAAACCACTGGTGAACGTTTACACCGTCCAGATATTCCTGAGTAATCTTCTTACCCTTGCCAAGGCCGTTAGGACCGCCGTTGGCAGCGTGACCGATCAGCTGACGAGCCAAGCGGTCAAATGCGTCGCGCTCAACAATACGGAGCTGGTCATTCAGGTTGGTACGGTAACGCTTCAGCGCTTCGTCAATAATCGACTGCGCACGTTTATCGCGTTCAATACCTTCGCGGGTGAAGACCTGAACGTCAATAACAGTACCAACCATGCCGCTCGGAACGCGCAAAGAGGTATCCTTAACGTCGCTGGCTTTTTCACCGAAAATCGCACGGAGCAGCTTTTCTTCCGGAGTAAGAGAAGTTTCTCCCTTCGGAGTCACTTTACCAACCAGAACGTCACCGGCCTTGACTTCAGCACCGATGTAAACAATGCCGGACTCGTCAAGACGATTAATCTGGTTTTCACTCAGATTCGAAATATCGCGTGTGATCTCTTCACTGCCAAGCTTTGTGTCACGAGCTGAAACAACGAGCTCTTCAATGTGAATGGAAGAATAACGGTCATCAGCAACGACCTTCTCGCTCACCATCACAGAGTCTTCGTAGTTGTAGCCGTTCCAAGGCATAAACGCAACGAGCATGTTCTGACCAAGGGCAAGTTCGCCGAGATCAGTAGAAGCGCCGTCGGCAATCACGTCACCCTTGGCGATATGGTCGCCGGGGTTCACAATCGGACGCTGATTGATGTTAGTGCCCTGGTTGGAACGTGTGAACTTCTGCAGGTTGTAAATATCAACACCGACTCGGCCGGGGATGTCTTCCTCATCATTGACACGAACAACGATACGGTTGGCGTCAACGTAGTCAACAACACCGCCGCGTTCAGCCTGAATCGTAGTGCCGGAGTCAACCGCAACAGTACGCTCAATACCAGTACCGACAACCGGTTTTTCCGGACGCAGACAGGGAACGCCCTGACGCTGCATGTTGGAGCCCATCAGCGCACGGTTCGCGTCGTCGTGTTCAAGGAACGGAATCAGAGACGCAGCAACGGATACAATCTGCGCAGGCGCGACGTCCATGTACTGAACTCGATCAGGCGTCATCAGCACAAATTCGCCCTTGTCACGGCAGCTGACAAGTTCGTCGGAAAGATTGCCGTCCTTATCGATCGCCGCATTCGCCTGAGCAATAATGTAATTGCCTTCGTCAATCGCGGAAAGATATGCGATCTCATTGGTCACGTGACCGTCGATAACCTTGCGGTACGGAGTCTCAAGGAAGCCGTAGTCGTTCAAACGGGCGTAAAGAGCCAGGGAGTTGATCAGACCGATGTTCGGACCTTCAGGAGTCTCAATCGGGCACACGCGGCCGTAATGAGTCGGATGAACGTCTCGAACTTCAAAGCCCGCTCTTTCGCGAGTCAGACCGCCTGGACCAAGAGCAGAAATACGACGCTTGTGCGTGATTTCAGACAGCGGGTTCGTCTGATCCATGAACTGGCTCAGCTGAGAAGAGCCAAAGAACTCACGAATCGCAGCGCTGATCGGCTTGCTGTTGATCAGATCATGAGGCATCAGGTTGTCAGCTTCGGCCTGGCCGAGACGCTCACGAACCGCGCGTTCAACACGAACGAGACCGGAACGGAACTGGTTTTCTGTCAGTTCGCCGACACAGCGGACACGACGGTTGCCCAGATGGTCAATATCGTCGATCTGGCCTTCACCGTTGCGAAGCTGAACGATCGCCTTCATCGTGTCGATGATGTCTTCCGGTTCAAGTGTCATCGGACCCTGCTCGGTTCCTCTCTTGAAGCGGGAGTTGATCTTCATGCGGCCGACGCGGGACAGATCATAAGTTTCCGGATCAAAGAACAGACGACGGAAGAGCGTTTCAACCGCTTCTTCTGTCGGCGGCTCGCCGGGACGCATCATGCGGTAAATCGCGATACGAGCGGAAAGCTGATCAGGAGTTTCGTCCAAACGCAGCGTGTCGGAGATATACGGACCGCGGTTCAGTTCATTGACGTAAATCGTCTGGAATTCCGTAACGCCCTTCTCACGCATCTGAACAAGCAGATCGGCAGTGATCTCATCGTTGGCGTTCGCAACAATTTCGCCGCTTTCTTCATCATAAAGATTCGTAGCGAGGACTTTACCGACAAGAATTTCGTCAGGAATATTCAGTTCGGTAATACCAAGCTTTTCCATGTCGCGAACATGCTTAGCGTTGATGCGCTTATCTTTCGGGACAATAACTTTGCCGTCTTTGTCTTTAATATCAAAGGCAGCAATCTCACCGCGGAAGCGCGCCGGGACAAGCGCCATGGAAGCGCCGTCTGCATTGAGCTTGTAGGAATCAAAGTCGTAGAACTGCTGAAGGATGCTCTCAGGAGTCATGCCCAGTGCTTTGAGCATGATCGTACCCGGCATCTTGCGACGGCGGTCAATACGGAAATGCAGAATGTCCTTAGCGTCAAACTCAAAGTCAAGCCAGGAGCCGCGGTAAGGAATAATGCGGGCGCTGAAGAGCAGTTTGCCGGAGCTGTGGGTCTTGCCGCGGTCATGCTCAAAAAATACGCCCGGAGAACGGTGAAGCTGAGATACAATAACGCGCTCAGTTCCGTTGATAATAAAAGAACCCTTATTGGTCATGAGCGGGATCTCGCCCATGTATACTTCGGATTCGCGAATCTCTTTAACGGTGCTCTGTTTAGGAGAGTCTCTGTCTAAAATAACAAGACGAACTTTGGCGCGCAGGCGAGAACAATAATTCAGACCGCGGAGCTGACATTCCGAGACATCGAAGACAGGATCGTCTAAAATGTACTCTTGAAATTCAAGTCTTGCTAAGCCGTTGTGGCTGACAATAGGGAAAATGGAAGTAAATGCACCCTGTAAACCCTGGTCACGACGCTCAGAAGCCGGGACACCGGTCTGAAGAAATTCGTGATAGGAATGCAATTGCGTTTCCAGTAAGGAAGGCACCTCAAGTACGCTCGGACGCTTCGCAAAGCTTTTCCGAATACGCTTCTTTTCAGTGAACGAGTACGACATGAACACTCCGTTCGGAAGAGAAACAAAAGAAATTCCAATAGTTGCAGATTAGACACGAATAGCCACGCTAGGCCTCATGAGAGGCCCTTGCGCGGCATAACACAAATTGTCAAATTTACTGCATCCATTGAAGACTTTGACTAGACCTAAGTAGATCCACTCAGAGTTTCCATTGAAAAACAAGGCTCCAAAAATTTTGGAGCCTTGCAGTATACCTAAAAAATTACTTCAAGTCAACTTTAGCGCCGGCAGCTTCGAGTTTCTTCTTAGCTTCTTCAGCGTCAGTCTTGGCAAGGCCTTCCTTAACAGTCTTCGGAGCGCCGTCGACGAGGTCTTTGGCTTCCTTCAGGCCGAGGCCGGTCAGTTCACGAACAGCCTTAATAACCTGGACTTTGTTAGCGCCGATTTCAGTCAGAACGACGTCGAATTCGGATTTTTCTTCAGCAGGAGCAGCAGCGGCAGCACCGGGGGCGGCAACAGCAACAGCAGCAGCGGCAGCGGAAACACCGAACTTTTCTTCCATCATTTTGATGAGTTCGGAAACTTCAAGGACGGACATGGACGCGATTGCGTCAAGGATTTCTTCTTTGGACAAAGCCATTTTGTTACTCCAATACGTTGTGTACGTAAAATTTAAACTAATTTAACTAAATCAGGCAGCAGCCTGCTGATCTTTGGCATCGCGCACAGCAGCAAGAGTTCTGACGAAACGCGCCGGAACTTCGTTGAGCGTACGGACAAACTTGGCGACAGGTTCGTTCATTGTAGCCATGAGTTTAGCCAGCAACTCTTCTCTGCTCGGCATTGTAGCGAGCTTCTCAACACCGGCAACGTCAAGGACGCTGTTCGGCATTGCGCCGCCCTTAATAACCAAGGCAGGATTGTCTTTGGCAAACTTGGCGATTACCTTAGCCGCAGCAACCGGATCGGCGGAAAAACCATACATCAAAGGACCGGCGAACTGGTCGGACAATCCTTCGAACGGAGTTTCCTTCACGGCACGGCGAACTAAAGTATTCTTCAGTACGCGCAACTCAACACCATTCTTACGTGCTTCAGCACGAAGTTTGGTAGCTGCATCAACGGTCAGCCCACGATATTCGGCAATAACAAGACCCTGAGTACCGGCGATAATTTCACCGATCTCTTTGATCATGTCAGCCTTTTCTTGTCTGTTAAGACTCATGGTCTGCTCCACTCAGAGGTGCTGAATTATCAGCACCGGTTTACTAATAACCGGCTCACTCCGAGAGTTTCAAGGAAAATGCCGATGTACGGCACACAACGCTTGTTCTCTCTTCGGTTGCCATCTACGCTGGGATCCTCAGTCAAGGAAATTATGAAGTGACATTCACCAGCGGTCTTTGACGGCTACGGCCCGAAGGCCGTAACCCAAAGTACTTTACTTGAGGCTTTCGCCTCGGATCATCTGATTCAGACGATCAAATTATCCTAATGTCTGAACGTCGATCTTGACGCCGGGGCCCATTGTAGAGCTGACGGACATCTTGCGAAGGTAGACACCCTTTGCTGAAGCGGGTTTGGCCTTATTGAGGGCTTCAACCAGCGCTTTGACGTTCTGAAGAAGCTTGTCGGCTTCGAAAGAAGCACGGCCGACAGGAGCGTGGATGATACCAGCTTTATCGGCACGGAACTGAACCTGACCTGCTTTGGCGTTCTTAACAGCCTGAGCAACGTTCGGAGTAACAGTACCAAGCTTCGGATTCGGCATTAAACCGCGCGGGCCGAGGATCTGACCAACCTGACCGACAAAACGCATTGCGGACGGTTCGGCGATAACGATGTCGAAGTTGATTTCACCGGCCTTAACCTGGTGAACCAGGTCTTCCAGACCAACAACATCAGCACCGGCTTCTTTGGCGGCTTCAGCAGCAGCGCCCTGAGCGAACACGGCAACGCGAACAGTCTTGCCTGTACCGGCAGGCATAACGATCGCACCACGGACAGCCTGGTCGCTCTTGCGAGGATCAATACCAAGCTGAACAGCAACGTCAACGGATTCATCAAACTTAGCGTTGGCGAGAGCCTTCACGAGTTCAATCGCTTCGTTGAGGCTGTAGAACTTCTGAGCCTCGACTTTGCTCTTGTTTTCTTTTTCACGTTTGCTGATAGCCATTACTTAACTCCTTCAACGGTAATACCCATCGAACGAGCGCTTCCGGCGATCGTGCGAACGGCGGCGTCCATATCGGCTGCTGTGAGGTCAGGCATCTTTGTCTTGGCGATCTCTTCAGCCTGAGCACGTGTGATCTTACCGACTTTGTCAGTATGAGGACGTGCAGAACCCTTCTGAATCTTCGCGGCTTTCTTAATCAGAATAGTAGCCGGGGGAGTCTTCATGATGAATGTGAAGCTCTTATCGGCGTACGCTGTGATCACAACAGGAATCGGCAGACCAGGTTCAACACCCTGTGTCTTAGCATTGAACGCTTTGCAGAATTCCATAATGTTCAAGCCGCGCTGGCCCAACGCCGGTCCGATAGGAGGCGAAGGATTCGCTTTGCCGGCAGGAACCTGAAGCTTAATAAAGCCTACGATTTTCTTTGCCATTTGCTTTCCTTACGGGTAATCGCTTTTAAAAGCTCCCCGAGGTAAAAATTAAGTCCACTGTAAAAACCTAATCGTCGGACTCTTAACGATCAGGAGAATTAACCTTTTTCTACTTCGTTGAACGCTAATTCAACGGGGGTCTCACGACCAAAGATGAGAACTTTAACACGAAGTCGGTTCTTATCGTAGTTAACGTCCTCAATAATTCCTTTAAATTCTGTAAACGGACCGTTCTTAATACGGACAGACTCACCAACCTCGAATTCAACTCTCGGTCTCGGAGCTTCATTTCCGTCTGCCATCTTCTTCTTGATTACATCGATTTCACGAGTAGGCAAGGGAGAAGGCCTGTTCGCGCTACCGCCTAAAAAGCCGGTGATGCGCGGTGTATTCTTAACCAGATGCCATGTTTCGTCATTCATGATCATGTTGACGAAAATATAGCCGGAGTACATGCGACGTGTGGAAACACGCTTTTTACCGTTGCGGACTTCAGCGACATCTTCAGTCGGCAGAAGAATTTCTCCGAAAGAATCTTCAAGGCCGGCGCGCTTAATGCGCTCCCTCAGTGCGGATTCAGCACTTTTCTCCATTCCGGAGTAAGTGTGAATAACGTACCACTTCATGTCGTCTGCCATAACTTGCCTCGTTAGATTAAGGAAAGAAGTACATCGTAAAGGAGGAATTCAATCAGCTTGTCAACCACGAAAAGGAAAAAAGCTACGACAACGACAAAGGCACAAACGAGCCCTGTCGTATTGACTGTCTCTTTTCTGGTCGGCCAAACAACTCTTCTCAGCTCTTCATAAGAGGCGCGGCAATACGCAGCAAACTCTTTTCCGGGAGCACTGAACCATCCAATAACGACACCCACAGCCAGACAGCCGACTAAAATGCCGGCACGAACAGCTGTCGGTTGTTCGGCTAACAGAGCAAAAGCAAACACTCCGCTCAAAGCGATAAGAACGGCGATCGTCATCAGAACGATACCGCCTTTGCTTTCGGGTGCTGGTGCTGTTTTTTGCGTACTCATCTGTATTTCCGGTGAAATCAAACCGCGATCCGAGGACCGCGGTTCTGAATTGTGGCAGGGGCAGAAGGAATCGAACCCTCAACCTACGGTTTTGGAGACCGTCGCTCTGCCAATTGAGCTATACCCCTATTGACTCTCTCAAACGAGAGAGCTTAAAACTTATTAGGCTTCGATCTTAGAAACAACGCCGGCACCGACAGTGTGGCCGCCTTCACGGATAGCGAAGCGAAGACCTTCTTCCATAGCGATCGGGGCGATCAGTGTAACGTCCATACGGATGTTGTCGCCGGGCATAACCATTTCAACGCCTTCAGGCAGCTGAATTGTGCCGGTAACGTCAGTTGTACGGAAGTAGAACTGCGGACGATAGCCTTTGAAGAACGGTGTGTGACGACCGCCTTCTTCCTTAGTCAGAACGTAAACTTCTGCCTGGAATTCTGTGTGCGGTGTGATGGTGCCCGGTTTAGCAAGAACCTGACCGCGTTCAACGTCTTCACGCTTTGTACCGCGAAGAAGGATACCAACGTTGTCACCGGCTTCGCCCTGATCCAGCAGTTTGCGGAACATTTCAACGCCTGTGCAGGTGGTCTTCTGTGTCGGACGAATACCGACGATTTCAACTTCATCACCAACTTTGATGACACCGCGTTCGACACGACCGGTCACAACTGTACCGCGGCCGGAAATCGAGAACACGTCTTCAACCGGCATAAGGAACGGCTGATCAATAGCGCGCTCCGGTGTCGGAATGTAAGAGTCGAGTGTGTCGGCAAGCTTCAGGATGGATTCTTCACCCATCGGGCCTTTGTCGCCTTCGAGAGCCATACGGGCAGAACCCTTGATGATAGGAATGTCATCGCCGGGGAAGTCGTAGTTGCTCAGAAGTTCGCGAACTTCCATTTCAACCAGTTCAAGCAGTTCTTCGTCTTCGACGAGGTCGCACTTGTTGAGGTAAACGATGATGTAGGGAACACCAACCTGACGAGCAAGAAGGATGTGTTCACGAGTCTGCGGCATCGGGCCGTCAGAAGCGGAAACAACCAGAATAGCGCCGTCCATCTGGGCAGCACCGGTAATCATGTTCTTAACGTAGTCAGCGTGTCCCGGGCAGTCAACGTGAGCGTAGTGACGCTTTTCAGTTTCGTATTCAACGTGAGCGGTGTTGATCGTGATGCCGCGTGCTTTTTCTTCAGGAGCAGCATCAATCTGATCGTAGGCTTTGGCTTCGCCGCCGAACTTGTTGGAAAGAACGGTTGTGATAGCAGCCGTCAGAGTTGTTTTGCCATGGTCAACGTGACCGATGGTACCCACGTTCACGTGGGGCTTTGTTCTTTCGTACTTACCCTTTGCCATGTGTAGCTCCTGAAGCGCCTGACTCTGTCAGACTATTAAATAACTGGTGCCCATGACGCGGATCGAACGCGTGACCTCTCCCTTACCAAGGGAGTGCTCTACCACTGAGCCACATGGGCGATTGGAGCGGGTGAAGGGAATCGAACCCTCGTCGTAAGCTTGGAAGGCTTCTGCTCTACCATTGAGCTACACCCGCTCAAAGCAAATGTTCAACTGAACACTTTCTTTGGAAATCTTGGTGGAGGGGGATGGATTCGAACCATCGTAGGCGTAAGCCAACAGATTTACAGTCTGCCCCCTTTAGCCACTCGG
>NZ_CALPCV010000019.1:0-45810 GCF_943193095.1 Parasutterella muris
CTCCCTGGGCTAAGGTCTCCCTTCAAAAGGAAACCCTTATCGTGGTCTTCTATTTAATTTCTGATGCGTCCGACCTGCAAGATTTTTTTTGCGTTCTATGCTTTTCTATATTTATGTTAGAATCGCTTCTCTCTGGAGAGATGGCAGAGTGGTCGAATGCGCCGGACTCGAAATCCGGTATACGGTTATACCGTATCGTGGGTTCAAATCCCACTCTCTCCGCCATACCGTTATCTCATAAGCCCTCATTGACTGTCATTGAATATCTAGAATGCCAATAACGACGGGCGTTTCCTCCTGTTGCGTTATGTCATTGGATATCATTGGATGTCATAAATATTCATTGAATCACGCACAAAATGGTTCCTATTTAGGACCCAAAGGATAATGTCCCAAGCACCTGTTTCACACACCCCTCCGCCTAGTTACGGGCAGCGGAGAAAGATTTTCAACTTGTAGCTTTATTTGATTGGTGCGGCAGATGCAAATGAGATCTTTAACAATTTATTAGCCGCCTAACATGGAAGTGAGGGGCTCCAGCGATTCTTTCGAATCTCAACGGCATCTTAAGTGCCACAATAAAGTTTTCCGAGAACTTAAATAAGGGAGCCCCTCATGACTAATGATATGCAATTTTCTTCTGTTTGTGGTATTGACATTGCTAAATCGGTAATGCAGGTCTACAAAGTTACCTCTGATGGCGTTGTCTCTAATAAGGCAGTTAAAAGGGCGAATTTTCTGGATGAGTTTAGAAACGTTCCCCCAGCCTTGATAGGGATGGAAGCTTGCGGCGGCTCTCAACACTGGGCTCGCGAACTGCAAAATTTAGGACATACAGTTCGCCTTATGTCGCCAAAGGCAGTAAAGCCATACGTCACAGGGCTGAAGAATGACAAAAACGATGCTCGTGGTATTTATACCGCTCTTGCGATGGGCGTACGTGAAGTGCCGGTTAAATCTGCCGCTATCCGTGATCTGGCATTGCTGCAAACAATGAGAACCAAGCGCCAAAGAGAAAAGGTCGCAAAGATTAACCACATCAGAGGTATCTTGTCTGAGTATGGGTTGGTTATGGGCAAAAGTATAAATGCATTTTTAGCAAAGGCCGGCTCCTTAATAGCTGAGTTGAAAGAGCGTGTTGACGTTAGTTCATATGTGGTTTCTGAACTGATTACTCTCTTCGAAGAGGTTAAAGGTTCAATCTTAAAAATCCAAGAGTTGGAAAAGAACATTCAGTCCATTGCAAGGGACAATAGACAATATGAGTTATTTCTATCTGCGCCGGGAGTTGGTCCGATAACGGCCGCAACAATGACGGTGTTGCTCTGCAATCCCTCAGTCTTTAAGAATGGGAGGGAGTTTGCCACTTATATAGGCTTAGCTCCAAAAAGTACAGGAAGCGGAGGAAAAAATATAGTTACTCATATTCCCAGCAAGTTTGACTGTAACAACGAGGCCAGATCGCTTCTTGTTCAATGTGCTCATTCCATTTGCAGGTTACAACACAAGTCGGAATGGGTTTCTTCGATCTTAATGAGAAAGCCGAAGAAGGTCGCTGTTATTGCTATTGCAAATAAGAGTTCCCCGCGCGAGCGGGGTTGAACGGGATCCACCGGATTCCCTTGACTCCCTACCTCAGAGTTCCCCGCGCGAGCGGGGTTGAACCTTGAGAGCCGCCTCCCGATATCTCGGCTCTGTCGAGTTCCCCGCGCGAGCGGGGTTGAACCGGTAGTTGAAATACGCGGCAATCTCTTCAGGTGGAGTTCCCCGTGCGAGCGGGGTTTAACCGATGATTGATTACTTCCGTATTTTGATAATAGGGAGTTCCCCGCGCGAGCGGGGTTAAACCGACTTTTAGGATATGATCAGGAGTCAGTCGCAAGAGTTCCCCGCGCGAGCGGGGTTGAACCGAAGAGCCGGTATATCCGTTTTACTTATTCCTTGAGTTCTCTGCGCGAGAGGGGTTGAACCGCCGTTGAAAGAATTTGCCAACTGGAATAGTTATAACCTAAGCAAAAAAACAAATCCAGGCTGGAAGGCTAAACGACAGTCATGAGAAGGCTACGCATTTTAATGGCGGACTCTACAGCTTTATCGAAAACAACTGTCCAGCTCTCGGGATTTTCAATATTGATTTCAGCCACATCTATCGTGAGAGTAAGGTTCTTATCCTTGGAGACAGATAAGTTCGATTGCAGCGTGCAGTTCCAACTATCGAGGTTTTGTAACGCTCTATTTATCGAGTCATTATTTTTTATATACATGGAAATTGAAAGCTCTTTCTTCTGATACGAAGCCGTGAAGAAAAGATGGGCTTTCATGGTTCCTACACGCAATTGGAAATTCAGCCGGTTAGATGGTCTTCCCCATGAAAATCCTTTTAGGCGATCGTTTGACTGCAGGTACTCGTAAAAATCCGACCAAAATTCCAAACGAAACTCCTCCGCATCAGATTTTTCACTTGGGCTCTTTTTGTTTTTTCCCCATGCATTTGGGCCTTCGACAACATTGAAGTTAGGGGCTAATGGAGAGTTATCGATTTTCCACAATTCGATCTCAATCAAGAAAAAGTCAATAGATTGATCTAGATGAGAATTAAGCCATTCGATCGCTTTGGCGTGCTCTTGCCGGGCATGTTTGACAATCCAGACAACAGTAGAAGCGTCCTTTCCTGCTGCATATGTGAGGATCTGTCCAAGATGCTTATGATTCGACTCTTCTAGTTGGTTCTCAATGATGACAGCCTTTCCGGATTCGCTATCCCTTGCAAAAAGGTCAGCTCGGAATTCTCCAATTTTTTCCTCGGTGTGAATTAACTCCAAGTCTAGTCCCAAGACTTTTCCTAAGTCATTTAGATTTTCTTCTTCCGCTAACCATCGAGAAAAATCTCGAGCTTCATTTCCCCAAACGGATCGAATGTCTTTGATCCTCTCCAGCTTTCCGAGTTTTGGCTTATTCCTAGTGTTCATCTGACCCTCCTTCTTGTTTTTAACTCTCACAGTTTTTTGACGTTGTGACAGATTGATATTAATCAAAGAAGTTATCTGTACAGAGATGATTGTCAGTTTTCTTATCAATATTCTTTAAAAGTCAGTCGCGTCGCTAACGCCGAAAAAGATTAAATTCTAGACTGATATGACTGATCTATTAAGATCTGAAAACCATTAGACCCAGTTCGTCCATCCTGCCCATTCTGTAGGCTCTGAATTGGTAAACCTCGGTCTCGCCACTAAAATTAGTAAGTTAACAAAATTAAAACTTACTGCCCTTAGGCAATACGGGTGAAGAGAATGGAACTCGATCTGACCGGAAGAATTATTTCAATCGTCCTGCTCATTCTAGCCAGCGGATACTTTTCAATGGCAGAAATTTCTTTGGCCGCCTCTCCAAAAGTGAAACTGCATCAGGCACTGGAAAACGGAGATAAAAGGGCACAGCAGGTGCTCGATCTTCAGGTAAAGCCGGGGCCGTTCTTTTCTGTAATCCAGATCGGCCTGAACGCGATCGCAATTCTCGGCGGTATCATCGGCGAGACCGTGTTCTCGCCGTATTTCGAAATGCTTTTCCGTCTGTTTCTCTCGCCGGAACTTTCTTCGTCTCTCGGATTCTTCTGCTCGTTCTTTACGATCACGATGATCTTTGTTTTGTTCGCCGACCTGATTCCTAAACGAATCGGTCTGAATAAACCGGTTGCGATTTCTTTGTCGCTGATCCGCTCTATGCTTTTCCTGATCTGGATCTTCAAACCTTTTGTCCTCATGCTGACAGGAATGAGCAACGCGATCCTCAAAATAATGGGACTGCCGATAAAAAACGAAACGACAATTACCAGTGAGGACATTATCGCAACGGTAGGCGCCGGTACCGAGGCGGGACTGCTCGACAGAAATGAACAGGAAGCGATTGAAAATGTGATGTCGCTGGAAGACCGCTTGGTCACGAGCGCTATGACTACGCGGGATTCTGTGATCTATTTCGGACTGAATGACACGTTCGAAAAGATCAGACCGCTTATCGAAAAAAATCCGCACAGTAAATATCTGGTCTGCGATTCAACCGTGGACCGGATTATCGGTTACGTGGACTCTAAAGATTTACTGTGCAGGGCGCTTGAAAATGAAAAATTCTCACTGAAAGAAAAAGGACTGATTAAAACCATCGCGATTGTTCCGGATTCATTATCTTTGTCCGAAGTTCTTGAAACTTTCAAAAAGCAGGGCAGGGATTTTGCCGCGGTGGTTAACGAATATGCGCTGACTGTAGGCGTCATCACTTTGAGCGATGTGATGAGTACGGTCATGGGCAGCCTCGTTCAAACGGAAGAAAACGGCTATATCGTGCAGCGAGACGACGGAACCTGGCTGATGGACGGTTCGACCCCGATCGAAGAGGTGGAGAGAACGTTTGAAATCGAAAAGATGCCGGAAGAAGAAACCTACGAAACTATGGCGGGCTTCATGATGTACATGCTGAGAAAGATTCCGAAACTGACGGATAAAGTGGATTTCGGCGGTTATCGCTTTGAAGTTATTGACGTGGATATGAACCGAATCGACCAAATTCTGGTCACAAAACTTCCGAAGGAGCCGGATCAGCCGGACTAATTTGAAGAAAGCCGCTTCGCGCGGCTTTCAATTTAAGCAGTGAAAATTCCGTAAATGAGCGTACCGACCAAAAGGGCGCAAAGAATGGAGACAAGCCAAATCCAAATTGAAGTTTTAGGCGGCTTTTCCATCACTCCAAGCGTTGCAAGACATTTGGGACAGTGCGTCGCGGTCACGTGTCCGTCTTCAACAACAGCCTTTGGGATGATCGGACTTCCGCAGTGCGGACACTTCACGCGCAGATCGACGGCGGCTCCGGAGGCCGCTGCAAGTCCCTTATCTCGGTGATACAGACGAATCGCAAACGGAGCGTCCTCAATAAGGCTGAATTCGACAATATCCTTTAGAAGCGGCTCATAGCCGGGATCGAGCTGATTGGCGTCAAAAGTGAAGGTTCTTCCACCTCCGCAGCTGATCGTTCCGTAATTTCCGTCATCGAGAATTTCGGTGATAACGCCTTTTAGGACAGGGTTCTCTGAATTTTTAATCTGCTCAGTCATATTCTATTCATGAGAAGCATTGCGCTTTTGCGTGACGCCCCCCCCCTCTTTTCAGTTAACGATTCATTATCCTTCGATTTGTTCGGTTTCGGAATCGGTCGCATCCAAAGTAGGTTATGAGACAAAAGAAATTCCGGGCTCATTTTACGGGTAAAATTTTTGTCTATAACTCTCTCTCAAAAAGAACTAAGAAAATGGAATTAACCTTCGGAATCCTGCTTTTTTGTATCGCTGCTTTCTTTGTGGCGGGATTTATCGACTCCATCGCAGGCGGCGCCGGTTTTGTGACCGCGCCTTCGCTACTGCTGGTCGGTATGCCTCCTCATATGGCACTCGGTACCGGAAAACTTGCCACAAGTATCGGTTCTCTCGTTGCGCTCTGGACTTTCTGGAGAGGCGGACTCATTCTGATGAAGATTGTTCCGATCGGAATACTCTCATCCATGATCGGATCCTCGCTCGGTGCTTACTGCGCGCTTCAGATTGCGAGCGCGACAATGGGCAAAGTGATTGTGGTCATGCTGCCGCTCGGTATTCTTTTTACGATCCTTACGGGCGGCTTTAAGCTTGATGAAGGCGAGCTTCCCAAAAAATTCTTCTGGCCCAAGGTCACGCTGATCGGGCTTTTGATTGGCTTTTACGAAGGATTTTTCGGGCCCGGCGCGGGAACCTTCTTTTTAATCGCGCTTCATGTGTTTCTTCGCATGGGCATGGTTCAGGCTTCCGGTACTGCGAAGGCTTTCAACATTGCCGCCAACTTTGCCGCTTTCTGCACATTTGCGACGGGTGACTGTGTTTCTTATCAGGTCGCTATTCCGTGCGCTATCGCGAGCATGGTCGGTAATCGTGTCGGCGCTTACTACGCCATTAAGATCGGCGGCAAGTTTGTGAGAAATATTCTTTATGTGGTACTTGCGGTTCTGATGGTTTCTTTGGTGTATCGCTTCTTCATTGCGTCTTAGCGCAGGATATAAACAAAAATAAAGGCCGCCTAATCAGCGGCTTTTATTTATTTCTCAGGCGCTCAATTTGCCTGCGGTTCTTCGGTCGGCTGATGGTTCCTTGTTACGATTTGTTTTTAAAAAAAAGGAGCACAACCATATGACCGACATGACAGTTGTCAATATTTCCGCGATTCAGGCGGTCGCGTTAGCGTCAGTGACTTACTACTTTGGTGTTTGGGTCAGACGCCGCGTGAATATTCTGGAAAGATTTTCCATCCCGACTCCGGTTGTCGGCGGTATGCTGGTCGCTTTTGTGCTTTCCGCGCTGGAAGGATTTGGAATCTGCGCCTTTAAATTTGATACATCGCTGCAGACGCTTCTGATGCTGGCGTTCTTTACCACGATTGGTCTGGTCGCAAGTCTTAAGGTGGTTTTTGAAGGCGGGAAACTTTTGGTTGGTTTTTTAATCGCCGTCACCATTTTGTGCGTGCTTCAAAATCTTATAGGCATGGGCTTAGCCGATTGGTTGGGACTGGACTTCCACTATGGTCTGCTGGCGGGTTCCGTTTCTATGATGGGCGGGCTTGGAACCGCGGCTGCGTTCGGACCGTATTTTGAGCAGACTTATCACATTGTGGGCGGAACAGCGGCCGCGATTACCGCGGCGACGTTCGGCATGGTGATCGCGCTCATCATCGGCGCGCCTTTCAGCCAGTGGCTGATTCGCCGCTATAAGGTTCAAACGCCGAAAGCGGTCGGAAGACCGGAGCCCGAATTAAAGATTCCGGAAGACATTGACACCGCCGTTGTGGACGACACGTCCCCCACTTATACGCCCGAGCTACTTAAAGCGGGAACCATTGTGGCCGTGTGTATGGCGTTCGGTACGATTCTGTCCATGTTTATGGGTCAGTTTATCACGCTGCCTGCATACATCGGTTCGATGATCGTCGCCGCGATTGTCCGCAATATCGGAGATTTCAGCGGCAAATATACTGTTGAAGGGAAGGGACTGAACACCATCGCGGAAATGAGTCTTGTGCTCTTTGTGACAATGGCGATTAACGGATTAAAGCTGCACGAGCTGGTTCATCTGGCGGTGCCGCTCATGATTATTTTGGCGGCCCAGACCGTTTTGATGCTTGTCTTTGCCTGGGGCGTTTTCTTCATGCTGTTTGGAAAGACTTACGACGCCGTGATGCTGTGCGCAGGCGGTATCGGATTTTCAATGGGCGCGACCGCCAACGGCTTAGCCAATATGCAGGCAATCGCTGAGAAATACGGCTCGAGCCCCAAAGCGTGGCTGATTGTGAGCTTAGTCGGCGCGTTTCTGATTGACTTGATCAATGCGCTGATGATTACCTGGATGGCGACCTGGTAAACGATCATGAAACGGAATGTTGCGAATTAAGAGTACTGTTACGAACGCATAAGAAAAAACCAGGACTTGACTGGAAAAATAAATTGAAAATTCGTTAAAGGCCGAATTGATTCAATAAAATACAACCGTGTTCTAGGAAAGGAACATACCATTTACTTTAATTCGTTTAGGAGTATTACCAATGAAGAAGATTGTTCTCTTGCTCGCCAGCATCGGTTTAATGACAGCCGCTCAGGCCGCCTACAAAGACGGTACATACGAAGGCGAAGGTGATGGCAACCACGGCAAGATCACAGTTTCCGTAGACGTTAAGGGCGGCAAGATCGCTAACGTTAAGGTTCTGAAGCACACAGAAACCGACATGATCATTCAGGCCCCGATCGACAACATGATTCCTGAAATCGTTAAGAAGAACGGTGTTGACGGAGTTGAAACTGTTGCCGGTGCAACAAACTCTTCTAAAGGTATTCAGCAGGCTGTTAAGAACGCCCTTGCTAAAGCTCAGTAATTTGAGTTAGACCTCTTTCGATGAATCCGGATTCTCACGAATCCGGATTTTTTTCGTCTTTATCTCTAGTTTCGGGAAGAATCTGTTAATCTACTTAAACGAATAAAACATAAAGGGAGCTGCCATGCAGGAGAGCGACGGAAATCAGCCGACAGCAGAGACTCCGAGAAATACGATACTTATTGTTGACGATGTCGAATTAAATCGCGACGTGCTTTCAATCATGTTCTCTCAAAATCACGAAGTGCTTTTTGCGGAGAACGGACCTGAGGCGATTGAAATCATACAGAAGCAGTCCAATAGCATCTGCGCGATTCTGCTTGACTATTTGATGCCCGGGATGGACGGTCTGACATTTTTGAAGACTGTTCGCGGTCGGGGGCTTATTGACGATATTCCGGTATTTTTGATTACAGCTTCGCTTGAGCACGATGTTGTGCATCGAGCTTACGATTTGGGCGTGATGGATTATATTCAGCGGCCGATTTCTCCGTTTATCGTGCAGCGCAGAATTGAGAATGTGATTGAGCTGTATCGGACGCGCATACAGTATGCCCGACTTTTAAAATCGCAGAAGCATCTTCTTGAGCGTCTGCAGGCTGCTGAGGACTCAGCTCCGGATATTATGTTCTAGAGAAGAGCATGTGAATAAATTCGGCCGCTTTAAGCGGCCGAATTTACGTGGTTTGAGAGGTTTTTATCAGGGTACCGTCATATCAAAACGTTTATCATCCGCGTTCTTATGGCACTGACGGCAGTACACAACGCTCTGTTGGTGTTCCTTATGGCAAAGTGTGCAGCGCAGCTGACCCGCGTGACTGTCATGAGGATTTAAAGCGACTTTCTTTTCCGCGGACGCTTTTGCTAAGTCCGGATAGTTGTGGCACTGCATACAGGTCTTGGATTTAGCGGCTGCAACCGGAGCGGCGCTCTTGTGGCACTGCTCGCAGCTGACGCCTTTGGCCTGATGCTTCATCATGGTCGGCTGGGCTGAAACCACGGAACATAATCCGATAAAGAGCAGGGATGCAAGCGCGAATTTTAATTTTTTCATATTTTCGGACGGGGCCTTACGGCCCCGTTTTCTCAGGTTTAGTTACCTTCTTTGATGGCTTTGATCGCGTTGTCCGCAGCGACTCTGCCGCTGGTCATCGCGAACGAAGAGGCAGAGCCTTCGCAGCGCAGGTCATAAGAAGAGTCGTAAAGACCACCAATGTCCTGACCGACGACGTAGAGGTTGTTGATCACGTCGCCCTGAGGATTAAGCGCTTCAAACTTGGGATTGACGGTAACGCCGCCAAGTGTCAGGAAGAAAGCGCGGATGCCTTTAAGCGCGTAGTAGGGGCCTTTTTCCATGTTGAAAGTAGCCAGATGTTCGGGCAGACGGCCGAATTCCGGATCTTTTCCGGCCTTGGCGTACTCGTTGACCTTCTGCATGGTTTCGCGGAGGTTCTTAGCGGGAACACCGATCTGAGCGGCCAGATCGTCGATCGTATCGGCCTTAAACGCCCAGCCTCTCTGCTGACCGATTTCGAATGTCTTTGGCAGCGCTTTCAGAGGAACGCCTGCGTGAACGATCGCGTTGAACGGAAGCAGAGCGCCTTTGTTGACGAGCTGATCGTATTTCTGCTGGTCGATGATGTTGTACATCACGCCGCCCGCGCTTGTCATTGCATTGTAAACGTCTACGAATACCGAGCCGCGGGATTCGTTAAAGAAGCGTTTGCCGTGCTGATCCACCCACAGCCAGGGCTGAGCCAGTGCGCAGCGGCCCTGTTTGAGTTCGTCAGCGCCCATGAACTGGTTGATCGGGGGCATATCGGCAAGGTAAGGCGCGTTGCCTGCGAGCGCATGCATGCCTTTAACGCCTGCGCCAACAAGCTGAGCCATTTGGATACCGTCACCGGTTCTGCCGTCGCCGTTCTTGCCGTCGGTAACCGGACCGCGGTACCAAACCGGTTCAAACATGCCGAGCGCGGAGGAGTCGTTCACGTACTTAGCGAGCATTTCTTTGTTGGACTCAAAGCCGCCCGTTGCGAGGATTACTTTCTTTGCTTTGACGATAACTTTTTCGCCTTCGCCGTCAACCGCTTCCACGCCGGTGATTTTGCCGTTTTCGACGAGAAGTTTCTTAGCCGGAGTTTCGGTCAGGATCTTGCCGCCCTTAGCGTTGACCTCTTTGGCAAAGCGCTGGATGATTCCGGCGGCGCCGCCCTTGAAGAGGTGCCAAGTCATGAGAGATTCATCTTTGGGGTACATGGTACGGATGCCGCGCATTTCAGCGCCTTTATCCATAACCCAGTCGATAGTCTTGCCGGATTCTTCGATCAGAACGCGCAGGACATGCGGATCGGCTCTGTAGTGATGGAACTGGAGTGCGGCGGTCAGAACCTGGTCAACGGTTGTGTTGATGCCGTTGGCTTTCTGATAGCGAGTGCCGACACCGAGGGAGCCTTCGGGGAAGTTTCCGCCGCCGCCAAGCGCGGCTTCTTTTTCGAGAACGATCGGTTTAACGCCCTGGTCAACCGCGCTCTGAGCGGCTGCAAGGCCGGAGAGGCCGCCGCCCACGATGACGAGGTCGGTTTCATAAACTTGTGTTGCAAAAGCCGGGGCTGAGAAAGCGGCTGTCAGTGCGGATGTGATGGCAAGCGCCATTAACTGTCTGCGAAGCATAGTGAATTCTCCTTGAAGAAAATATTTATTTGTGCTGCAGGCAAAAGATTAGCAAGCTGACGGTTTCGTTAGATATGCAATTATTGCATTAGACTAATTGCGTTAAATGCAAATGAGATAAGTGAAATGTCGGATGTACTTAAGCTTTCTCTGGAAGATATTTCCTTTTTGATGGAGTTGGAAAAGAGCGGCGTTGTGCTGAAGGCTGGTTCTGTGTTCAATATGTCTCCTTCGACCGCGAGCAGAAATCTGACGAGGATTAGCGGCTACTTTCCCACACCGATTTTTAAATTTGAAGGCGGCTCCTGGAGAGCGACGGATTACTTTAAGCTGATTCGTCCGAATCTCATTGAGATGATTAAAAACGCGCAGACGCTGATGGCGCAGAGTTTTGACGCGAAGACTTCGGAGCGGACGTATGTGATTTCGTGCATGATGACCGAGGTGGAGCATGTCGTCGGCGGTATTCTGCCGAAGCTCATGGAGCGTTCGCCGCGCTCGAGACTGGACTTGAGCAAGCATGAAAACGAGCTTGCCGCGGTGCTTAACGGACTGGCGGATTTTGCGATTGTGACCGCAGTCGGACTTCCCGCGGATGTGCATGTGATGCGTCTTTATCCCGTAACGCGCGTCATCCTGATGCGTAGAAATCATCCTCTCACATTTGAGCGGCGTCAGCTCACCAAAAAGATTCTGATTCCGTATGATCGGGTATCGATTCTCACCGGACGAAGCGCTTCCTGGACGAGTCCCGAGCAGAATATTTTTCCGTATGAGCGCTATATGGAGCACACGCGTTATTCGACATCACGGTTTCACACGGCTTGGGAGGCTATGTCAAAAACCGACCTGATCTGTGTCTGCGGATGGAGAGCAGCGGAAATCGCGATGCGCTCGCATGATTTGGTTGCGCTTCCGCTTCCGATCGATGCGGAAGAGGATGAGCTTTGGAATGTTCTGATTTGGTCGGATGTGCGGCATAAAGATCCGGCGATTATTTGGATGCGATCGCTATTTAGCGAATGGGCTCAGGAGGAAGCCGCCCGTATTGCGGAACTTGAAGAAAAAGGAAAAGGACCGCCTACCTATAAAAAGCGGCGGTCCTCTGCAGGCGTTTAGAAGAAATTATGCTTCTTCGGGCGGGATGACGCAGGCGAGCGCGTTAAATCCCGCGTCGACATAAAGGGTTTCCGCGGTAATGCCGAACGAGGAATCGGAGAGAAGGAACGCGGCAGCGTTTCCGACGTCTTCGATAGAAACGAGCGATCTCAGCGGGCTGACCGAGCGGCTTTGCGCAAGCATTGTGCCGAAGTTTTTAATACCGCTTGCGGCAAGCGTTTTAATCGGTCCGCAGGAGATGGTGTTGGCGCGCATGCCTTTGGGGCCGATGTCGGCGGCGATATATCGGGTCGCAGCTTCAAGCGCCGCCTTGCACAGTCCCATAGTGTTGTAGTTGGGGACGATTTTTTCTCCGCCGAGGTAGGAGAGCGTGAGAAGGGATGCTTTGTGTCCTTCCATCTGAGGAAGAAGCTTCTTAGTGAGCGCGGCGTAGGAATATACGGAGATATTCATGGCCGAGAGAAAGCCCTCGCGCGTGATGCCTTCCAGGAAACTTCCGCTGATGGCTTCGCGGGGCGCCCAGCCGATGGAGTGTACAAAACCGTCGAAGCCGTCGGACCAGCGGTTGGCAAGTTCCAGCGCCGCCAGATCAACGGATTCGTCGGAAGAGACGTCAAGTTTGATGACCTGACCGGCTCCGAGCTCGTCGGCAAAGCCCTGGACTCTGTCTTTAAAGCGTTCGTTATTGTAGGAAAGCGCGAGCTGAGCTCCTTCGCGAGCGCAGGCCTGAGCGATACCATAGGCAATAGAGCGGTTTGAAGAAATACCGGTAATCAGGAATTTTTTTCCAGCAAGCAATGCCATTTTGTTCTTTCCGTAGAAAATAATTAGAGAATTGTACTTCGTTATTTTGTCTTGTCTTGCGCTCCAAGAGCGACTACTGCAGCGTATCCCGGACGTTCCGGTATATTGAGCGGCTCGATTCGGACGGGCAGACCGAAGCTTTTTTCCAGATTTTGCGCCGTCACAACTTCTTTGACCGCACCGAAAGCGGTGGAACCGTCCCGCATCAGCACAAGCGCTTTATTTGCGATTTCCAGTGCGTGAGCCGGGTAGTGTGTATTGATGACAGATCCGATTTTGAGTTCCTGGGAGAGTCGGCTGAGCAGCTGCAGGATCATCAGCTGATTTTTAAAATCCAAGTTGCTTTCCGGTTCGTCGAGGACCAAAAGTTTAGGTTCGCAGCAGAGCGCACGCGCAAGCAGCGCGACCTGATATTGGCCGCCTGAAATTTCGTTGCAGAGGTAATTCGCAAAAGGCTCGATTCCGGTGATTTCAATCGCCTTATCTGCCGCAATCCAGTCTTTTTTAGAAGGAGACTGAAAAGAGCCCCAGCGGGAAGTTCTGCCGAGAACAACCATTTCGCGGACCGTGAGGGCCAAGACATTGGATTTAGCCTGAGGCACATAAGCGATGTTCTTCCAAAGCGACTTGCAGTCATTTGGTTTTAGAGCTTTTCCGTCGATCAGTTCTTCTCCGTCCGACCAGTGCTGAAGGCCGAGAAGGCACTTTAAAAGCGTTGTTTTACCGGCTCCGTTGCGGCCGAGGATCGCGACGATATCGGACGAATTAAAACTGAAGTTCAGGTTATGAAGAACTTCTTTTCCGTGCGGATAGGTAAATGAGCCGTTTCTGACTTCGATCTGCATGATTGTGCGCTCCTAAAGCCGTGCGCGGCCGTGCCGAAGGATGATCAGGAAGACGGGCGCGCCGATCACCGCGGTGAGAACGGACACCGGGATTTCGACCTCAGTGGCGCTGCGCGCGACGGTATCCGCGGCCAGCAGGAAAAGTCCGCCAAAAACCAAGGAGGCGGGCACCACCGCATTATTGTTGCTTCCGACGAGCAGCCGGCAGAAATGCGGGATCAGCAGACCGACCCAGCTGATGATGCCGAAGAGGCTGACCACACAGGCCGAGATCAGCGTCGCGCAGAGGATGCAGACGGCTCTGAGGCGCGCGACCGGAATACCGAGGCTGCGGGCTTCGTCTTCAGGCATGCAGAGCGCGTTCATTTTCCAGCGCAGGATATAAAGGATCAGTGAAGAGAAGCCGATCACAGGAGCCGCGCTATAGAGATTATCCATTTTTGCGCCGCTGAGGCTTCCGAGCATCCAGTACGTAATGGACGGGAGGACATCCTGCGGGTCGGCGACAAATTTGACGAGATTGATCAGAGCGGTAAAGAGAGCTCCGATGACAAGGCCCGAGAGGATGAGCATTAAGAGTGTTCTTTGGCCGCGGACTGAACTGACCGAATAGGCGAGGAAGACGGAGATGAGTCCGAAGAAAAAGGAGACGATCTGCAGGAGCGGTCCTTCGAATCCGAAAAGAATAGCAAGTACCGCGCCGAAGGCCGCGCCGGAGGTTACGCCCAAGGTATCGGGGGTTGCGAGCGGATTATTAAAGATTGCCTGAAAGGCGGCTCCGGCGACAGAAAGTCCGGCTCCTGCGATCACGGCGAGCAGAATTCTCGGCAGACGCACGCTGCCGATGACCATTGATTCTGTAGAGTCTGCGCCGCCTGTAAAAAGCGCTGAGGCGAGTGAGCTGAAATCAACAGCAAAGCGGCCGATGCCAAGCGAAGCGATCATGAGGACGGCCAGAGCTGCCAGCGCGAAAGCTAAGAGGAGTTTGGTTTTAGCGTTCAAGTTAACAGCTCCTATGCGGCGCCCGGCGTCGGAGTTGAGATTTTCATCGGTTTAGGCTCAAAGAGTTTCTTTAACTGCTCATTCGTGAGTTCGATACCGAAGACCTCCCGATAGTATTTCCGTGCTTCATTATTGAGGTCGATATCTTTGAATTGTTCCGGGTAGATCTTTTTAGCGAGCCAATAAAGAAGGACGGGAGAATCCGCAGACGGCGTATAGGTTCGGTAAAAGCCGAGCGGCAGCTTGTAGACCTCTTTATTTTTAACCGCGCTGATCGGCGCCCACAGTGGATTCTTTATGAGATTTTCCGCCGTATCCGGCGTGAAGTTCGTGATCAGGATGACATCCGGGTTCCAGCTGTAGATTTGCTCCATATTGACCTGCGCGTTTGCGGTTTTAGCGGGTATGGATTCCGAGACATTTTTTGCGCCGACCGCTTCTGCCCAATACTGACCAAAGAAATTTTTACCGCTGGTAGTGACCTTATTGTTCTGATTCTGATAAATCCAGAGGACTTTTTTTCTATTCTGAGGCGCGATGGATTTTGTTCTTTCTTCGATCAGCGCTTTTACATTTTCGGCGTATTTAGAGGCTTTATCGGCTTTTGCGTGATCCGGAAAAAGTTCGTCGAGTGTTTTAACCCAGCTTTTATAGGTTTTGACCGCGTCGTACTTTTGAGCGGACGTTGAGAAAGCGACGGTTGGAATTCCAGCGGCTTCAAGCTTGGAGAGGGACTGTTTATCTGCGGCATTGACGAGGACAACATCGGGTTTGAGCTTAAGCACGGACTCGATATTGAGGACATTTCCCTTCATAAAGCCGGTATTTGCTTTTGTGATATCCGGATAAATTTCTGAGAGCAAACCGTTTTGGGCTGCCGCCATTGAGCTCGGATGAATGCCGATGATTTTGTCAGCGCTGTTGAGATAGAGCGTAAGTACGGAAGGCAGCGGATAGATATTGGTGATTAGGATCCGGTTGAGGGAGTCGGGTACTTCGGCGGTATGGCCGGTTTCATCGGTGACGATGCGCGCAGCGGCCGAGCTGATAAAGAGTGCAGCTGAAGTGAGCAGAGCGAGGATCTTGCACGATGTGTTCATTTTTTTCATTTGAGGTTAACTGTTTTTGTCATTGTTGCACAAAGCCGGCCTCAAAAAATAAAGCGAGTCCTCTGAAAAAAGCGAAGGCCGCTTGAAGCGGCCTTGCAGTCCTAATTCAAAACTGAATTATTTAGTTTTTTTAGGAGCAGGTTTCTGTGCGGACTGAACGTCAGCGACCTTAGCGTTCTTAACGAGGTTGCTGAGGTAGTTTGCAGCGTTCTGGCGAGCGACGACGCTTTCAACCTGATCTTTGATCTTGTCGAGTTCGGGGAAGGGAACTTCTCTCTTATCTTCGAGCTTGATCACATGGTAGCCGAGTGAGCTGTGGAACGGGATCGGAAGAACATCGCCCTTATTCATGCCCATAGCGGTTTCAGCGAAACCGGGGATGATGATGCTGCGGATGTTGGTGAAGGGGATTTCTCCGCCGTTGGGCGCGCTGCCCTTATCCAGGGATTTTTCTGTGGCGAGTTTGCCCATATCCGCGCCGTTTTTGATCTGAGAGATGAGGCTCTTGGCTTCATCTTCGGACTTGACCAGAATATGGCGAACTTTGATTTCGTTCGGGCTGTACTGTTTTTTCATATCCGCATAAGCGTCCTGAATCTGCTTATCGGTGACCGGATGAGCAGCGGCGTTGCGGCGTACGAGTTCGTTAGCGAGAATCTGAGTTTCGCGTTCTGCGAGCAGTGTCTTAATTTCAGGAGTCTGCTGAAGTTTCAGCTTACGGGCTTCCTGACAGATTACTTTTTCGCGAACAAGAATATTACGTGCGGCCTCAGCCTGTTTTCCCTCATCTTTGATGCCCTGCTCAGCGAGAAGGTTCATGAGTTCCTTTTGTTCGGCTGCCGAAACCAGCTGGCCGTTGACAGTGAAAGCCGTCTGAGCAGAAGCGGGAATTGCGGCGGCAAGTGCAATAGCGACAAGAACTTTTTTCATTATTTTTTCCATAAACAACGGGAGATTAAATTATAGCGATAATAATCACTTGTTCTGTGCGGTAAAAACCCTAAATATCATTAAAGAATACCCACTGATTTTGGATTTGCAATATACACAAATTCATCAAAATAACGCATCTTATCGGATAGGTGTTTAAAAGCACTTGAAGGGAGGTAAGAACCTTGTTTTTATGGCGTTATTCGAGGCGAATCTATATAAATGATTATGGAGCGAAAGTGTTTCTGCAATAACAAAGCGGCAGAGATTTATTGTTTCGTGAGGACTATGAAGACTAGTTTATTTTTATGTTTTTACGAACTTTTACTGACCAGTGGCGAACGAGTTCACAGAAAAGAGGAGAAGTCTGCTGAAGACGAACTTAGCATTCATCGATAAAACTTATTTGTCTTCAGAAAGTATAAGAGGAGTTAATTTAAGTGAATGTGCTTGAATATTGAATTGAGCGGCGAATTGTTCTGTTCCGAGGCAGCGGAACAGATGAGACGGTAAATCCGTCGGACAGGGATATGGTGAAGCGCGTGCCGCTTACAGAGGCATAAAAAGAAAACAGCGCATTCAGCGCTGCGAAGCAGGGATCAAGCCGGATTTCCCATATATCCGGCATAAGACATACAGGAAGCAGGATCAATCAGCCGCGCAATAGCGGCAGATTGATAAGTATGTTTAGTGTCGGGATTCGCTCGGGGCAAGAAGCGTCATATTAATATTGTGAATCCCGTGGCCGATAAACGGCTTGAGGTATTCGTACACGATACGGTGCCGTTCGATTTTCGGCAGTCCTTCGAAGCGGCGAGAGATCACGAACAGGTGATAGAGCGTACCGGCGGCGGGTTTAAAGCCGGCTTCCGGACGAGAATAATCTGTAAATCTCAATTCAATAGGAAAGATTGGCTCTAGTGCCTGCTGAATTCTTTCCAAAGACGGGGTATGGCTCATTTTAGTTTTCCTTCCGAATCTGAGTCGGAGATGAATCGGGAAATATAAAACCCGACGCCTACAGTAAAGATAAGCGTCAGACCCATCAGCCCGAAGAGTTTGAAATTCACCCACACATCTGTGGAGCATGTGTAGGCAACTATAAGATTAAGGATGCCGACAACTGCAAAAAAGACAGTCCAGCCTTTTAATAAAGTTTGCCAGGCATTCTCGGGAAGTGCAATCTGTTTACCGAGAAGCGACTTGAGGTAATTTTTACCGGTCACAGCGCCGAACGTCAGAATTGCGGCGAAAATCCAATAAAGAATGGTTGGCTTCCACTTAATGAACATCTCATCGTGGAGCCAGATCGTTAAGGAGCCGAACACCAGGATTACAGCAACAGAGATCCAAAGCATCGGATCGATTTTTTTGCCGGAGATCAGCTTAAAGAGGATCTGTGCGAGTGAGACGACGATTGCAGCTGCGGTTGCGCAGATGACAGGCGCCTGTGTCGGATCAAAACCACTGCCAAGCCACTGGTTGCAAAGCGAGGCGGCTTCATCCGCTCGGTTCTGAGCAAATTTAAATGTGCCGAAGAAAAGAATAACCGGCAGCAAATCGTATAAGAACTTCAAAAAATCCTCGCTAAGTGGACTGGGACACAAACAAAAATTTTGCAACCGCAAAATTTTACTGAAAAATGCCTAATTTGTTAAATACAAACCTCATTAATGAAAATTGTTACCTCAGGCATCTTAGACAGCCTGAGAGTTTGCCTAATCCGCCTGAGGAGCGGCTTAAGCAGTTTTCTTTTATCACGGAGGAAGATCGAGACAGCCCGGATCGGCTCAAAGAAGATCTTGAAGCCGAAAACGGCCCTAAAGCGGATCCTGCCTTGATAGAAACAATATCCCGGAACGTCGGACCGGCTGCTGATTGGCTGTTTAATGACTTGAAAGTCGAATTCACAAAACGCCCGTGCCCGGATTTCAGTAAAACAGATCCGAGACGAAACGGCTCATTCGTCAAATGCATCGATAAAAACGCTTTGTTCTTTTTGCAGCAGTTCCAAAAACTCGGCGGTTTGGTTTTGACAGAAACCAATATGACCAATCTGCTGACAGAAAAAGGACGAGTGAGCGGAATTGAATATTCTTGTCCGGAGGAAAAGAATAAAAAACTCCTCGTTTCGGATGTTATTTTGGCGACAGGCGCTTACGGAGCAGATGCTTCTTACTATCCGAAATCTCTCGATAAAGTGCTTTATTACGGCACGAAGGAAGAGGACGGATTAGGGATGCAGATCGCGCTCAAGCACGGCGCTTCTCTTATCAATGAGCATGATTACAAGCTTTTCCCGAATGCGGTTGAAATTGCCAAAGACGTTCCGTTAGTCGCCTCCGCTCCGGTTGGTGTCGCAACACCCAAAGGCGGCGCGCTCTTTGTAAATCACGAAAGGAAGAGATTTATCAATGAGAACGGACCGCTCGAAGAACTGACCGCTCAGATGCTTCAGAAGGGCGGCAAAAAATTCTATGTTCTGTTCGATGAACATTCATGGAACGTATTTAAGCAGAAGGCATTTAGAGATCATCTGATCAAAGAGCCGGAAGACACAGAAAAGTGGGATGAAATTAAGAACGACGGAGAACCGGTTTTAGTGAAGGCGGAGAATCTTCAGGAACTTGCCGACAAGACCGGCATGCCGCTCGAAAATCTTTCCGAAACCATTGATGCTTGGAACTACGACGTTAGAGAGGAAAGGGATCAGGCTTTCAACCGAGAAGAGCTTGAGCATTTTGTTAAAGAAGGGAAGGTTTATCTTCTGGAACAGAAACCCCGATTCGCGTCTACGCTCGGCCGTCTCAGAGTCAATCCGCTAATGCAGGTCCTGAATAAGAAAGGCGCGCCGATTCAAGGTTTGTACGCGGTCGGAAATATCGTGGGCGGATACTCCTCTCAAAACAGTGCAGGTCCGCTGCGAACAAGATGGGCATTGGTTTCGGCTTTTACCTGCGCGGACCATCTTGAAAAGGAGCTGAAAGACCAAAAGGCCGAAAAATAAATTTAATCAGTACAGGCTGCTTTATTTTCTGATTTTCTGATCAGAACAAGCGTCTGCCGATTGATCGCCTCATCGATCGGCAGATGTTTTTTTTGAACGATCGACAGAGGTTTATTTAATAAATAAGCGTCTGCCTGATGAGGGCTTACCGGTTTCTCGTTATTGATGACGAGAATTGATTACAAACGGAAAAATCTTTTTTATCCCGATCAGGGATTTCTTTAAGTTTTGTTAAGCCATACGGTATATCCTTTCCCGGTTAAGTTAAGAACCTTTCGTTCAATTAGATTTAGATGAAAATTACAAAGAAACTTGCGCTTGCGGCTTGCGTCGCAGGAGCTCTAACTATGATGAATGTACAAGCACAACCGACCCAGGCGCCTCAGTCGGCCGCGCAGTCTGCATCTTTGCCTGCCGGCGTAACTCAGGGCCCCACCGTTGAAGGAATCACTGAATATCGTTTAGCCAACGGCCTTCGCGTCGTTCTCTTCCCGGACGACTCTAAAGCGACCGCAACCGTAAATATGACGTACCTCGTCGGCTCCAGACAGGAAAATTACGGCGAAACCGGTATGGCGCATCTTCTTGAACACCTTATTTTTAAGGGAAGCAAGAATTATCCGGATCCCACTAAAGAGTTCACAAACCGCGGTTTCCGCATGAACGGATCCACTTGGCTTGACCGTACCAATTATTTCGTGTCCTTTACCGCTAATGAAGACAATCTCGCTTTCGCTCTGGCCTGGAGCGCTGACGCTATGCGCAATTCTTTCATCGCGAAAAAGGACTTGGACAGCGAAATGAGCGTGGTTCGAAATGAATACGAAATGGGAGAAAACTCTCCTTCGAGCGTGCTCTTTAAACGTCTTCAGTCCATGATGTACGACTGGCACAACTACGGCAAGAGCACTATCGGCAACAGAAGCGATATCGAACACGTCAGGATCGAAAACCTTCAAAACTTCTATCATCGCTACTATCGTCCCGATAACGCCGTGCTCACGGTCAGCGGCAAGTTTGACGTCACGAAAACGCTCGCGATGATCGCTAAAGATTTCGGCAATATCGAAAATCCGAAAGAAGCGCTGCCTGAAGAATGGACGGTAGAGCCGACAGCGGACGGCGAGAGAGTCTTTGAAATCCGCAGAAGAGGCGAGTCTCAGCTCGTTGCGGTCGGATATCGCATTCCGAGCGCGCTGCATCAGGATTTTCCGGGCACCGAAACCGCAACCGATGTGCTCGCCGATACTCCTTCCGGCCGTCTTTATGAAGCACTGGTCAAAACCGGTCTGGCGGCCAGTGTTTTCGGCTATGCGATCGGTGCGAAGCAGCCCGGTTTTGTCGTCTTCGGCGCAACTGTGAAGAAAGGCGAAAGCTTGGAAAAAGTTAAGGACAAACTGATCGAAACGATCGAAACCTCCTTAACGAAGGCGCCGGTTACGGAAAAAGAACTCAACCGTGTGAAGGCTCAGGCCGAGACACAGTTCGAAAGAGCTTTCTCCGATCCGGAAGGGTTCGGTGTCGGACTCTCCGAATACATCGCGCTTGGCGACTGGAGACTCTTCTTCTACGGCCGCGATCAGATGAAAAACGTTACCGGCAAAGAAGCCGATGAAGCGGCGAAGAAGTATTTTGTGCGGGATAACCGGGTCGTCGGTATGTTCATTCCGGATGATGAGCCTAAACGCGCGGAAATTACCGCCGCGCCTAGTGCAGAAGAAGTACTCGCGACCTATAAGCCCAAAGCAGAAGCTCAGAGTGCGGAAGCCTTTGATTCTTCTTTCGATAACCTGAACGCGAGAACCACCCGTATTGACGTCGGCAATCTGAAGATCGCTCTGCTTCCGAAGAAGAACAGAGGAGAAACCGTGACGGTTATGATGAATTTCCGCTACGGCGACGCCAAGAGCCTCTTCGGCCGGTCCGCTGCGAAACAGATGACCGCTTCAATGCTGACTCGCGGTACCGATAAGCTGACTCGTCAGGATATTGACGACAAACTTACCGAACTGAAAGTCCAGGGCGGTCCCTCGGGTTTTGTGACCACGCGAGAAAATCTGCCCAAAGCGCTTGAACTCGTATTTAGTCTCTATAAAGACTCTTCCTTCCCGGAAGATGAATTCAAACAGCTGAAGAAGCAGATGATTGTGATGCTTGAAAGCATGCGCGACAAGCCCGACATGCTTGCAAAGAACGCGATCGATCAGCACTTCAACACATATCCGAAGGGAGACGTCCGTTACGAGCCTTCTATTGCGGAAGCGCTCGAAGAGCTTAATAAAACGGAAGACAAGGATCTGAAGAACTTCCACAGCCAGTTCTACGGAACCGCACGCGGAGAAATCAGTATTGTCGGAGATTTCGACGCTAAAGCCGTTGAAAAGCTGATTCGCGAAGATTATGCCAAGTACGTTTCGAGCGCCCCGTACGCAGAAATTTACAAGGAATACAAACCGGTTAAGGCCGAACGCATCGTGATCGATACTCCGGAAAAAGAAAACGCGACGATTATCGCGCGTTCGGATTTCTCCATGAATGACACCAACCCGGATGCGCCGGCGCTTCAGGTAGCCAATTGGATTCTCGGCGGCGGTACAGGTCTTTCCAACCGCTTAATTGATCGTCTGCGTCAGAAGGAAGGTCTTTCTTACGGTGCCGGTTCCGGCGTGAAGATCCCCGGCAAGGGCGATCAGGCGAGCTTTATTTTCAGAGCGATTGTCGCGCCTCAGAACCTTCTGAAGGCCGAAGCCAGCGCCAAGGACGTGATTGCTAAAGCGGTTAAAGACGGCTTTACCGATGACGAGGTGCGCGAAGCGAAGAAGGGTCTGCTGCAGTCGATGGATGTCGCCCGCTCTCAGGACCCCATCGTCGCAAGCTCTTGGAATGACAAGATGAGTCTTAACCGTGACTGGAGTTTCTCCAAGGCGCGCGCCGAGGCGATTAAGAATCTGACCACTGAGCAGGTCAACGCGGCGCTTCGTAAATACATTAAGCCCGAAGATATGACGTTCGTACTTGCGGGCGATCAGAAGAAAGCTCAGGCAGCACAGAAGAAATAATACAGTCGCTGCATAAAAACAGAGCCTCGTTTCTTTGCGGAAACGAGGCTCTTTTCGAACGGGCCGGTTACGGCGTCTTATATCCGAACTTGTGGCACTGATCGCATGTCAGAACCGAAGGTTCATGCTGCTTATGGCAGTCATTGCATGAAATCGATTCATCGTGTCCGTAGTGCGGGTTCGGGTTAAGCTTCGCGGTTCTTTGTTTGACCGCGTCTCTGCTTCCGTGGCACTGCAGACAGACAGCATCTTCAGGCATTTCTCTCGGACGAGTCTGTCCGTGACAGGTGTCGCACTGCATATTCATTTCCTTATGCTTGCCTTTCAGAGTCATCTGAGCGCTGGCGCCGGAACTGAATACGAGGAGAAGGGAGGCAGCGAGTGCCGCAGCTAATCCGATCTTCATTACTCAGCTCCTTACTGCATCAAAGCTTTCATGTGATCGGCAATCGCCATACCGATAACAGAAGCGGAAGTCAGCTGAGCACCGCCGACGTAGTTGTCATAGAAGAGACCGCCGGCAGCGTTGCCTACAGCGTACAGACCCTTGATCGGACGACCTTCGGTGTCAAGGACCTGGCCCTTGGTGTTGATGAGCGGGCCGCCGAATGTGGCTGTCATACCGCCCTGGAACGGAACGGCGTAGAACGGAGCCTTGAGAATCGGACGAGGATTCTTGTGGGTGTTCGGCGGAGTCAGTTCACCGAGTTTTCCGTTCTGAAGCGCTGCGTTGTATTCGTCAACAATTTTCTTCAGTTCGACCGGATCCAGACCGGCTTCTTTAGCAAGACCTTCAATAGTGTCGGCTTTGTAGACCGGAGCTTTCTTGGATTCATAAGAGAACCAGTCGTTCTTCAGCATCGGAAGATTGTGTGTGTCTTCGTCAACAATCATGTAGCCCCAGTTGTCTTTTGTCAGAGCGGCGGTGTCGCGGGCCATCTGAACGTATGTCTTGCCTTCGTCGGTGTAGCGCTGAGTCTGTTTGGAAACCGCGATACCGGTGTTGACAATGTTAAGCGGGTTGGCGCCTGTGGGTCCGTGTATCGGGCCGCAGTGGTACTGATCAACATTGACGACTTTCGGGAAGTAGGGGCCGGTAAGAAGAATGCTTTCGCCTGTGACGGTGTTGGAGCCGCGAACCGGCATGTTGGCTGCGGGAACGCCGGACATCATGGTGAGCATCATCTTGTTGGCAGAGAAGCCGCCGGTCGCCATGACAACGCCGAGCTTGCCGAGGTATTCTTCAAAGCCTTTGCGGGTCTTAACGCGGGCGCCGATCACATCGCCGTTCTTCGGGTTGTCCAGAAGCGCGACAACTTTGGCGTTGTAAACGATCGGGATGTTCAGTTCTTTGGCTTTGTTCAGCAGATAAGTCATCAGCTGTTTTCCGCCCGGTTTCTGTTCGCCTGTGGTGAGGTGGGCGCGCTGCAGCATCGGCCAAACGAGTTTGGCGCCGACGTTGTACTGGACGCCGACGTAGTCATGCAGCCAGTTGAGTGTTTCGTCAGCCTTTTCAGCGACAAGGCGTGTCAGAGCGGGATCGCCTCTGCCCTGAGAAACTTTCATCATATCTTCGTAGAATTTTTCTACGGTGTCGCCGGTCTGAAGACCTTTAGCCTGCTGCATCTTGGTGTTGACGCCAAGCATGAAGCCTGCGGAGTAAACCGTGTTGCCGGCGGCAGAACCCATTTTTTCAAGAATCACGGGTTTGAGACCATCCTGAGCGGCGCGGATCGCGGTAACGATACCGCCGATACCCAGACCGCAGATGACGAGGTCATAAGTCTTCTGAGGAGCGGCTGTCTTTTCGGCCGCATTGGCGGTCAGGGAAGCGGAAGCAAAACCTGTGGCCATGGTGGCAAGTAAGCTGCCTTTGAGAATAGAACGGCGAGATGTCTGCATATTGATTGTTCTCCTTGGTAGATGGATCAGCAAACGTGCTGAACATGATCGATATGCTAAAAAAATGTGACACGCACATCATCCGTAAATCAACGCTTGACTTTAAGTTAAATTTTTGCTAATGATTTATTTCGCATACTTCGCGGCGTTGATGCCGGCGATTCGCCCGAACACAAAGGCGTCTGTTAGTCCGTTGCCTCCGAGCCGGTTTTGTCCGTGAACGCTGCCGGTAATCTGACCCGCAGCGTAGAGTCCTGCAATCGGCCGACTGTCGTTGTCCAGAGCACGGGCTTCTTCATCAATTGCAATGCCGCCGAGTGTGTAATGCACCCACGGGTACATGCCGACCGCCCAGAAGGGGCCGACCTTGGGACGGTTCTGAGCGGGAACTTCTTCGAGAGAGCGCTTAACCGCCTCGGACGGCACATTGATTTCTTCGCAGAGCGCTTCAATACTGTCCGCTTTCCATACCTGACCGGCAAAATAGGCCTGATAAAGATGCTTTTTCTGAAGCTTGTCCAGAAGATTTAAATTCGCGTTGTCCACGATCGTAAAGCACTTCTTTTTACCCTGACCGATGAGTGCGGAGCTGAGCTCTTTGCGAGTCGCGCCTTCATTGGCAAAACGATGTCCGTCTTCGTTGATAAAGATCATGCCGTGCACGAGCACGTAGATTCTCGCCGAATACTTGTTGAGGTAGGAGCCTTCCGGCACACATTCGATAAAGTCCATGTTTTCGGTTTTAACACCGGACTTCATGGCGCTTTCCAGAACCTCTCCCATTCCTTTCGAGTCGGAATAATAAAAATTCAGATCCGGAACATAGCGCTTTAAAAGGCGAGGGTTTGCGCCGAATCCGCCGGCGGCGAGAACGAGCGCGCGGCATCGAATTTCGATCACATCGGTTCCGGATACGGCTTGGACCGTAAAGCCGCCGTCCGCATCTTTTTCAAAAGCTACAAAACGAGTGGAGGTAAGAATCTGCACGCCGTTTTTTAAGCAGGCTTCTGAAAGTTTCTGGACGTAGGCTTTGCCGACGGCAAGGACCGGCTTATGGCACCTTCGATAGTAGGATCCGTAAATTTGATAAATCTGATCTTCAAAAACCACACCGAGTTCTTTGAGCCACTCAAGCGTCGGGTAGGCAAATTCGGCAAGACGAGCCTGTGCTTTTGGATTGCCTTTTCCGTTCGCGGACTCCAGAATGTGCTGATAGAAAAGCTCTTTGCTGTCGGCAATTCCGTACTTTTTCTGCAGTTCCGGATCCGGCGCGTTGAAGTATCCGCCCGAGATCAGCGTGTCTCCGCCGATAAAGGATTCTTTGTCGATCAGAATCACGTCCCTGACGCGGCTTGATGCTTCAAGCGCGGCGCAAAGACCCGCTCCGCCCGCGCCGACAACCAGTACACGGCAGCTGATGGTTTTCTGAGCGGCAAGCACAGCGCTTGGCAGCGCAAGAGACGCCAGAGAGATAAAGGATCTGCGCTTCATGAGTTTTGCATCTCTCTTAAAAATTCATTGAGCTCAACCGGGTTTTCCAAGTCCAGTTTGGCAAAAATATTTGCGCGGTGAGACTGCACCGTGCGCTCGGAAATTTCCAGAATCTCAGCGATCCGACTGTTCGGAAGTCCTTTAGCGATTTGATAGGAAACCTTCTTTTCCGCGGCGGTTAAAGTCTCAAACTGCTCACGAAGACTTTCCGCGTAGGCTTTTTCTCTGCGGACCTGTTTGTTTTTGGCAACCGCCTTGCTGACCAAATCTAAAAGTTTGTCCGGATCCGGCGGTTTGACCAGAAAATTAAAGGCGCCGTTTTCCACACAGCTGACCGCCATTTCAATATCGCCGTGCGCGGAGAGAAAGATAATCGGCAGATCTGAGCCCACGCGCTTTAATTCGGCCTGCAGCTCGATTCCGGTCATGCCCTCCATGCGAACGTCGAGAATCAGACAGCCCAGACGCTCCGGATCGTCGCTGCGCAGAAAACCTTCCGCGCTTGAAAATGATCTTGTCTGAAGACCCGCCAGGTTCAGAAAGAAGCTGAGCGAGTCGCTCACCGTCTTATCGTCATCGACGATCCGGATGATCGGCGTGAGAAGTTTCATAATTCGGTCTCCGGTTTGTTGAGGTTAAAGCTCACAATCAGTCCGTGAGGAGTACGTTTTTGGAAATTAAGGTGCGCGCCGTGATTCTCAATGATCTCGACCGCGATGGACAACCCGATGCCTAAACCTTCCTGTTTATCGCTTTTTGTCGGTTTGCCAAGCTTAGCGAAGCGCTCATCGGAAATTTCCGGCCCGTTGTCGGAGACGGCAACGAGCCAGCGATCCCTCTGATCCTCCACTAAGACCTCAACCTGAGGCTGATTCTCCGATTCAGCCGCTTTCACAGCGTTTTTAAGAAGATTCAGAATAACGAGTTCGATCTCAAAGCTGTCGCCTCGGGCTTCACAGCTGCGGGGCATCTCGACTCGGATGTCTGCTTCGTGGCGTTCGTCGCTTCGGATGCTCGATACCGCTCGCTCGACGATTTCAGTGAGTTCGAACGATCCCGAGCGGTTCGCGGTGTGTTTGGCGTACGATCTCACGTGTTCGACAATGTCGCTCGTTCGTCTTGCCTGCACGCAAAGCTGCTCGAGCGCGTGACTAACTCGACTGTCCTTAATGCCGAGCTGCGAGAGCAGAAGCTTGAGGCCGCTCGAGTAATAAATCATATTGGTGATCGGCTGTTTGACTTCATGCGCGAAAATAGAACTCATCTGAGAGATAACGCGGCTTTTTTCGAGGCGATCGAGTTTTTCTCGGTTTCTCTGCGCTCTTCTCTCCGTAGCGCGCTGCGCGGCAAGCGCAAATCGAAGCTCGTTGGTTCTTCGGTTCACCAGCACATTGACGCGAATAATATGAATAATCAGCGCAAACAGCAGTGCCGCAGCAAGAGCAAATTCAGTGCGGTACTCCATCACAAAAGCCTTGACGGTGGTCTCGCGCAGATGCGCGTACGGACCGAGTTTTAAGTCTTTCATGAGATCAAAGACTTTTAAGAAACCGCCCGCGGGGACCCATTCGAAGCCGCCGTCGCGCTTAGGCATGGAAAGAAGAGAGAGCGTCACGGCTTTGACCGCGCCGGAGGGCGCGCCGTCTAAGGAAAAGAACACCGCGTCCGGGTACATTTCTGTCGATCGCAGACAGCGGCCCGGACCGCGCTTCGGATCGAGCACCCGAAATTCATCCGCTTTAACGATGCCGTCCCGCACAAGATCTTCAAGCTGACACGGCCCGAGAATGCCCGCATCCGCTTCTCCAACTTTGATGTAGGTCGATACGTCCGGATACTGATAATTCGTAAAAAGCGTGCGCTTAAAGAAGGAATCCGGATTGAATCCGCGTTTGGCGACTTCCCCGAGCGCAAGCAGATAGCCGTCAAAATCCTTGGAGTCGGTCGCGGTCACAACCTTGTCTTTCAAATCCTCAATCGAGCGGATGTCGGTTCTGTCCTTACGGGTTATAAAAACCGAGGAAACCGCTTCGTCCGCGCTCAGCGCGTGCGATCTTCGAACGGTCGCGATCTGCTGCGCGCCTTTGCTGTTGATCAGCGTCACAAAACTGCCCGCGGAGGAGAGCAGAAAGTGCGGTTTCTTTTCTTCAATATCAGAGAGAAGAGAATGCGGATCAATCTCCACCACACTGATCTTGTTGTCTTTGAGCATGTGCTGCAGATGCTCCATCGTCGGAACAAAAGTTCCGAGATAGAAATCCGGATCAAAAGTGTCAATCAGTCCGATTCTGATTTCCTGAGCGCTGCCGGGCTGCGCCGCGGTTGTCAGACAAAAGAAGAAAGACAGCAGCAGTAAGATAGATTTGAACATTAGGAAAGTGTCTCGCAAATCTTGCCGTTAGGCTATTAGTGACATAACTAATCCAATAAGCGTAAAACGGGCAGGGCGCAAAATAAGTGCGATAATTGCAGTTCTAAAATGAGAATGGTTCCTATTACTGTTCTTTTTATTGCAATGTAACGGATACGATGTATGGCACAGAAAGATAAGAAAATTGTGACCCTTTTAGATGTACCTCAGGGCGCGACGTGTGTTCTGGTGGGTTGGGGCGGTTTAGAGACGCAGGATGTAAAAAAACTGACCGATGTCGGTGTTTTTTTAGATCTTCCGCTGATCGTCCTGAATGTAACGTCTTCCGGACCGATCGTTGTCGCAATCAATGACGCGCATATCGCGATCGGAGCCAACACCGCAAAGCACATGCAGGTTTATCTGAAGGAATAAATATCAATGCTTTTAAAAGATATGAAACCGGGCGAAAAAGGAATTATCGTTCAGTTCAGGCCCGGACAAATTGAATATCGCAGGCGTCTTCTTGCTCTTGGCGCGCTTCCTGGCACCAAGTTTGAAGTCGCGCGGGTTGCGCCTTTGGGAGATCCGGTGGAAATCAAACTTCGCGGCTCTTTCATCAGCGTGAGAAAGGGAGAGATTGAAATCTTGGACGTTAAACCGCTCGATTAATTAGTGCAATGAAGAAGAATATTATCGCTGTGGTCGGCAACCCGAACTGCGGCAAGACGACTCTATTTAACGGACTGACAGGATCACATCAGACGGTCGGCAACTGGCCCGGCGTAACGGTCGAACAGATCGTCGGAGAGTTCACCTACAAGGATCGTCAGGTCAAAATCGTTGATCTTCCCGGTATCTACTCCCTTCAGCCGAGTTCGGCTTCGAGCGAGGACGAGCGCGTCGCGCGCGACTACATCCTTCAGGACGAAGCCGAACTTATCGTCAATATCGTGGATGCGAGCAATTTGGAGCGCAACCTGTATCTGACGACTCAGCTCATTGAGATGCAGGTACCGATGATTGTGGTGCTCAATATGCTTGACATGGCTGAGAAGCATCAGCTCAGTATTGATCCGAAGAAGCTTCGTGATCAGCTCGGCTGCCCCGTCATCGGTATCGTGGCAGCTAAAGAGCGCGGCTTAAAAGAGCTGTGCGCCATGATTGATTCCGAGCTCAATAATCTTAAAGTGCCGCCGAATCCCATCCGATTCAGCGACAAAATCGAAAAAGCCCGAGACAAAATCGCAGCGCTTCTGGAAAAGCAGGGCGTGGAGCGGGGCGCCTGGACTGCGGAACAGCTGCTTGAAGGCGACGCCGCGATGGATACCTACCTCAAGGGCGTTGATCTCACAGAAATCAATCAGATTATCGATGAGACGGATAAGGCTTATGAGGGAAACCTCGATATTGAAATGGCTGATGTACGTTATCAGTTCGTATCAAAGGTTACCGAAGCCTGCCTGACGCGCAACGGCGAAGTCACGCAGAGCACAACCGACAAAATCGATAAGATTGTTCTGAACCGCTGGCTCGGCATTCCGATTTTTCTGCTGATCATGTACCTGATGTTTGTCTTCTCGATTAACATCGGTTCCGCTTTTATCGATTTCTTTGATATTTTGTTCGGAGCGATCTTTGTTCAGGGATTTGGCAATCTGCTCACAAGCTGGGGAACGCCCGAATGGCTTAAAACGATTTTAGCCGACGGCATCGGCGGCGGGATCCAGACGGTTTCGACCTTCATTCCTGTGATCGCCTGCCTCTTTCTTTCGCTTTCATTCCTGGAAGATTCGGGCTATATGGCGCGTGCGGCCTTTGTGATGGACCGAATGATGCGCTTTCTGGGACTGCCCGGTAAATCCTTTGTGCCGCTCATTGTCGGCTTCGGCTGCGGTGTTCCGGCGATCATGGCCGCGCGTACCATGGAAAAGAAGTCCGATCGCATCACGACCGTCATGATGGCGCCTTTTATGAGCTGCGGCGCTCGTCTTCCGGTTTATGTGCTGTTTGCGACCACCTTCTGGCCGCTTGGCGGACAAAATCTGGTGTTCTCGCTTTATCTCATCGGTATTTTGGTCGCCATCATCACGGGATTCATCCTGAAACGCACCGCGCTTCGCGACGAAGCGGGCGCCTTTGTGATGGAAATTCCGCCGTATCACATGCCGACGATCAAGAACCTTGCGCTGCGTACCTGGGACCGCTTAAAGAGCTTTATCCTCAAAGCCGGTCAGCTGATCGTCATCATCGTCGCGGTACTCGCGTTTTTGAATTCTCTCGGAACGGACGGCTCGTTCGGCAACGAAGATACCGACAAATCCGTCCTTTCTCAGATCGGAAAGACGATCGTTCCGGCTTTTGAACCGATGGGACTTTCTCAGGAGAACTGGCCTGCCGCCGTAGGTGTCTTTACGGGCATTCTGGCAAAAGAAGCCGTTGTCGGAACGCTTGATTCTCTGTACTCGGGCATGGGCGACAAAATGGCCGGCGCCGACGAGAAAGCCAATGACGATGAGGACGAGCCCTTCAGTCTTGCCGCTGAAGCAAAACGCGCGGTTGATTCGGTCGGCGAGAATCTCTCTGAAATTGGCACCATGTTTATCGATCCGCTTGGCACAAACGTAGAGAAGGATCTGACGGACGTTGATGAGCAGGCGGCGCTGCAGGAAGTCGGCAGCGGTACGTTCCGCGCGATGAAGACACTCTTTGACGGTGAGCTTGGCGCTTTCAGCTATTTGCTGATGGTGCTTCTCTATATCCCTTGCTGTGCTTCGATCGGTGCGATGTACCGCGAAGTGGGAAGCGGCTGGACCGCGTTTGCTGCAGGTTGGACGCTTGTGGTCGGCTACGGCGTCTCAACGATCGTGTATCAGATCGGCCGCTTCAGCGCTCATCCGGTGTTCTCAGGAACCTGTATTGCTTTGTCGGCAGCCGCGATTCTGGCTTTTATCGTCGGACTCAGAATCAAGGGCCGCGGAGATTAACTTATGACTTTGACCGAACTTAAAGAATACGTTCAGGCCAGACGCATTGTTTCTGAGCGCGAAATCTCGCTTCATTTCCGGATTGAAGAATCCGCGATTGAACCGATGGCGCGACGCTGGGTCGAGAAGGGCCTAATGGCTATTGTTGACATGGACGGAACCAAGTGCGGCGGCTGCACGGCCTGCGCCGACGGAATCAAGCGCCATTACGAATGGCTCGGACCGCAGTCGGTCATGTTTAAAAAATAAAAAGTTATCCTCAGATTAAGGAAGGCTTCGACTAAAGTTCGCGCCTTCCTTAATTTTAATGACATGGAACCTCTTTGCTCCCAACGAGATCGAGGGAGCAAAATGGAAGTGATAACTTTCTCATTAAAGGTGATTCCATGTCAGTTAGTAGGATACTCGCAAAAACGATCGACCCCGACCTCGAATATGAAGTCATTGGTATTGATTTGGCCAAGAATTGTGTCAGTGCCGTTCTGTTAACAACAGATGGTGAAGTGATCGGTATTGATCGCCTTGACTATCCGGGGCTTGAGAAGAGCGCACAAGAGCTAAGCCCTACGATATTCGCCATGGAGCCGTGCACTGAAATGAATTATTTAGTCCAAAAGTTAGAGGGTTGGGGACATCGCTGCCTGGTTATCAGCGGCTAGAATGTGCGGGATTACATTGAATCTCATTTTCAAGTCAAAAAACTGATTTAAATGATGCTCAAGCACTGGCTTTTCTAGCCAAAGATACACAACTGAGAACGATCAAAGCCAAAGATCCGGAGCAACAAAAGTACGCGAGCTTAACAACGCTACGGGAACAATATATCAAGCAATATAGACAGACCATTGTGTCTTTAAAAGGGATTTGTCAAGCCTGGGGACTGAATATATCGAAAGGGATCAGCGGAAAAGCTCGACTGATAGACCTGATCGAGAGTTATGCGGCATTTCCAGAAGAGCTGAGAGCGGGACTTGTTGACATGGTCACACACGCTCAAACAACTCAAAAGGTCTTAAATAAAATCACTAACACTCTGGAGGAGTTAGCAAAAAACGATAAAGTCTGCCAACTAATTCAAACGATTCCAGGGCTAGGACCGATCTACAGCTGCAGACTGCGTGCAACCATCGGAGATATCAGGAGATTCAAAACTCCTAAAGATTTTCCTGCCTATTATGGCTTGGTACCGAGAAGCATTGCTACGGGGCACAACGAGAAGAAAGGAAAATTACCCATCGAGGAGACAAAACAATGAGATCCCTAATGGTGCAAGGCGCTGGGTGTGTAGTCATTATGGCTACCAAAGGAACATTGGGGTCCAAGTAATTAACGAAGTGGATTCTAAAGAAACAAAAAGAGAAAATGCCGTGGGGAAAGCTTGTATGCGCCGTTGCTGCAAAGCTTTTACGGATTGTTAGAGCTGTTCTTATCAGCAATAAACCATACAACCCGAAAATAGCAGGGGTTGCGAAATCTTCATTGCCCAAAGGGATCTAGAGATTTAACTTACAGTTCGAGCACAATCGTCTACAACTAAGCATGAGAAAGCCGAAAGGCCCGCTCAACAGCCCGGAAGACACAATTAGCTTTACAGCCATCTAATTTTAAGGGGCACGGGCGGACTGATCTTGAAGTTCATGGTAGGCAAATAGAATCAAATGAGATTCTTGAAACAGCCAGAAGAGATTGGTAGATTGGCCTCTTCTGTATGCTGCAGCAGACTCATTTAACCTTGAACAAGATACCTAGATAATCAAAAAGCTATGGAGAGGAGTCTTGCTTCGCAAGACCAGAGAAAAACTCTACCCTAAAGTGCTTGACGATTGCCGGGGTTCCAGAGATTGTCTTGGAAAATGCTTTGGATAAGCAGCCTTTGCTGCGGTGTAAGTTCGTACAGGTCTTCAATCAGGCGGTTTACAGTATCTTCTCTGTCGGGGTTCTCTATAGCGGCCTTGACCGCTTCTGTCAAAGCGGTGTCATCTTCGGGAGAGAGTCTGGGCAGCGGAAGCTGACAGAGGTTGCCTTTAAGAATTTTGATCTCTTTAAAAAGCATTCGGTGCAGCGCGTTAAAGAGCGGACTGTTGAGAAGTCCCATGACGGAGTAAATGCTTAGGCCTTCAACGTCCGGAATTAGGATATTGGCACTGTTGAGCGCAAGACTGCGCTCGTTATCAATGGCAAAAACCAGCTTGGAGCCGATGAATTTGTACAGAAGTTTCGGAGACGTTCTGAAAAGCGCTTCAGGAGCGCACTGCTGAAAGTTCTGCGGCGTAAACCGAATAAACCGCTTTGGTGCGGATAGACGATAGGGCTGAATTTCTTTGCCTGTATAAATCGGTTCAAGCTCATCGGTTTGTTCTGTCTTCAGACACGTCTGATTGTTCCCTGTGACGATTCCCAAACCCCAGCGGCTGTTCACTAAACTGAGTGTGCCTTTTTTCTTTACCTGATTTAAAAGTTCAAGCGCTTCGCGCGAGACGGGCAGAAAGGTTTTATGAGCGGTGAGCTCAAACGAATGCAGCGGAATATCTGTCGTTTTACCGTCCGAGCGGACAAAGCGAACAGGCTCAGCGGGCGCGGATTTTTGATAAAGAAAGGAGACAAAATTTGTCTGAACGCCGGTAAAGCGCTCAGAAAAGACTCGAATTTGAAGAATTCGGCCTTCTTTGAGGGCTGATTCGCGGAAACGTCGATGTTTGGCGACGTTGAGCAGGGAAGAAGGGAGCAAAAAGTTCTGCTTTCCGCCTTTTTTAAGCAGATCAAAAGCCGCAAAGAAAAATTCGGAGGCTGTTTCATTAAAAACGGTTCTCGCTTCGCCGCCCCATGGCGGATTAGAGGCGGAAGCGTCAAAAGGACCGATGTCTTCAATCTGTTTTCTTTCCTCAGGGTTGAGAAAATTGAGAAGTCGGACGTCGGGATAGTGAAGCGCCTCAGGGTTCTGCGCAATGAGGTTGGCTTTTGCAATCATTACCGCGATCGGGTCAATGTCGTTTCCGACAACGCTGCAGCCGAGCCGAGCGGCTTCCAAAAGAAAAATTCCGCTTCCGCAGCAGGGATCAAGAAATTTCTCTCCGCTTGAGATATCAAGTTCCTGAAGCATCAAACGAGCGGTCTTTTGCGTTGTGTAGTAAGAACCGCGGATGTTTTTGTCTCCTTCACTTAAAAGCGACTGATAGATGGTCCCGAGAAGGTCCGATTCCTTGTCAAAGTTATCCGGCAAAACGATGGTCAGATCACTGACGCGCGGATATTCATCCAGAAACCGACGCGCAAGAGGCTCCTTTGCTCGGGACTTATCAATGGCGTTCAAGCACAGAGCGTGCATGATCTGCGCAATAGAAAAGCGCTCCCGCAGCGCAAAAAGAGATTCAATGAACGGAACCGAATCCTTGTTTTGAATCCGCTCAAGCGGGATAAAAGTTTTTTGAGATCGGCTTTTATTGGCACGCGACTTAAGCTTGTCTCCGAGATTCGGGGCAAGTTTCTGCCAGTTTCTTTTGGTCGCGCTGCTGATCGTCATTTTGTCTGTATTCCGTTTTGCCAAGTATAGCCTCAGGCTTTGCCTGCTCTGAGGTTTTATCTAATTACGCACAGAAAAACGGGCTTTCGGCCCGCCTGACGAATGCAGGCGGCGATAAGCCCGTTTATGCGCGTATTGGCGTGAATTATGCGAGTACGCTGCTCGGAACTGTGACTTCATAAGGAAGCGGCAGGATTTTAACCGGCTTGCTTTCAAGGAAGAGTTCGGAGTCCATGTATTCGTAATTAAGAACAAAGAGGAAGTGTTCTCCGTCGCTCTGGATAATTCTACCCATCGGCTCGTTTTCAACAAAGATTTCCTTGCCGGCGTCCGGATTTTCAACTTCTTTGCAGATGCCAAGGAACATACGGCGTTTTACTTTGCCGAGATTCTGAGTCTTAGAGACGATTTCCTGGCCGGTGTAGCAGCCCTTATTGGCGGCGATTGCGCCGATCAGGTCTAAATTCAGAGCCTGCGGCAGCCACTCAAGGCTTTCCGGTTTTTCAATCAGCGCGACGCCTTCTTCCATGAGAGAGCGGGCAAGGCGGTTCTTAGCATTGTAAGAGCCCATCATGTTGTCGGGAATCTGTCCGATAGCGATGAACTTACCGTGCATGCCCTGAGCGTCATTGCTCGGCAGACGAACTGTGATGACGGACTGACCGACATAGACGTCCATCGGGTTGCGCGGAAGAGCCGGGCAGGGAATATCTACAGCCTTGGCATCCGGAGAGCAGAAGTACGTGATGGCGTCCGGACGAAGCGAGAGTTCAACTTTGCTTCTCAGTACGAATTTGTTCAGGCGATCCACTTCAGCCTGCGCGATTGAAAGCGGCAGAAGCATTCCGAAACCGTTGGGAATACGGAAGATTAAAGAGGAAGCGGCGACACGACCCTGATGGTTGCAGGCTGCAGCCCAAGCCGCACGGTTTTCAGGAAGCTTTTTAACGTCCTGAGTCAGCATTCCCTGAAGAAATGTTTCTGCATCCTCACCGGTAATTGTGACGAAGCTAAACTGCTCTTCCTGGCTGAAAGTCCAGGAGCTTAATTCAAACATGCTCATATTGCTATTTGACTCCTAAAAAGATATCCGCATAAATTAGCAGAGTCCGACGATGGCGGCGTCGAGTTTTATGCATTTTGAGCAGATTTCATCCTCGGGATTGTTCTCATAATTGCGAGCGGCGCCGCAAAATTAAATTATGATTCACATATCGTTGAATTGGAGTTCCTGATGCTGCGTTTTATTAAATGGGCAGTGGCGATAGCGTTGGTTTCAGCGGTCGCTGCGGCCGGTTTTGCGTATTGGTATGTCGAAAAACGACCAATCGAATTGGAGGGCGGACAAAGCGAGATCATTCTTAAAGTAAAGCCGGCAAGCACTGTCAGGAATATCGCATCGGAACTTCTGAATGCTGGTGTCAAGGTCGATCCGAACGCCTTCCAGTGGGTATTTAAATATTTCGGCTCGGACCGTTCGATCCATGTCGGCCGCTATTTAATCAAGTCCGGCATGACGCTTAAGGAATTGGTAAAGCACATTTCCTCGGGCGAAGTCATCATGAGCAAATTTACCCTCATTGAAGGAACGGAAACGGCTAAGCTTTTGAAGAAAATTGCCGCGGACGATAATTTTGAGCATCCGCACGGTGAGCTCTCATCTCAGGATCTGATGAAAGAAGTTGGAGCGCCCGAAGGGACGCATCCCGAGGGCCAATTTGCGGCGGATACTTATGTCTTTGCGGCCGGCGTTCCCGACACGATCATCCTTCGCCGTATGTACCGGGAGCAGCAGCAGCGCCTGAACGCGGTTTGGGAATCTCGAGATAAAAACATTGCGGTTAAAACGCCTTATGAACTTTTAATTCTCGCGAGCCTGATTGAAAAAGAAACGGGCGATTCTAAAGACCGTACTTTGGTCTCGAGCGTCTTTAACAACCGGCTTAAAAAGGGCATGCTCCTGCAGACGGATCCGACAGTTGTCTACGGGATAGAAAATTTTGACGGCCGTATTCTTAAATCGCACCTGAAGACGGATCATCCGTACAATACGTACACCAGAGCGGGCCTTCCGCCAACGCCGATCTGCAATCCGGGAGAAGCTTCGCTTGTGGCTGCCGCGCATCCGGCTCAGACTGACTATCTCTATTTTGTCGCGAAGGGAAACAGCGGCCAGTCGCATTTTTCTAAGACTCTGAAAGAACACAATGCCGCTGTTCAGAAATATTTGCGTAATCCCGGGAGCTGATTTTGGAAAAAGGAAAATTGATTACGGTTGAGGGCGTTGACGGCGCCGGCAAAAGCACTCAGATGGCGGTGATCGATCAGGCGCTGCGAGAGCGCGGCATTGATTTGGTGAGAACTCGTGAGCCCGGCGGTCCCGAGACCGCGGAAAAGATTCGCAAGTTGCTTTTAAATGAACCGATGAGCCCGAAGTGCGAACTTATGCTGATGTTCGCGGCACGTGAAGAGAATCTCGACAAAATTATTCGTCCTGCGCTCGCTAAGGGACAATGGGTACTTTGCGATCGGTTTACCGACGCTTCATACGCTTATCAGGGATACGGAAGAGGCCGGTCAATTGAAGAAATCAGAGCGCTCGAAAATTTTGTTCATCCGGACTTAAAGCCGGATTTAACTGTGCTGTTTGATGTACCGACAGAAGTGGCCGCGGCCCGATTAAGCCGCAAGCTCGACCGCTTTGAGAAAGAAAGTCAGGACTTTCATCGCCGTGTCCGCGAGGGCTATCTCAGAATGGCTAAAGCCGAACCCGAGCGTTTTTATGTGGTTGACGGAACTCAGACGCCGGAACAGATTTCCGCGCAGCTTCGAGAGGTGTTTGCTCAATGGAAATAACCGATTTATATCCTTGGCTGGAGAGGCCGGCGGCAGCGCTTCGCAAAATGAGAGATAAGCTTCCGGGCGGCGTGCTGATTTACGGTCCCAGAGGCAGCGGAGCCTATGAACTAGCGGCTTCGTTTGCGGCTTCCGTAGTGTGTTCGTCTCCCAAGGACGGCGTCGCCTGCGGCAGCTGCGCGGACTGCCGTCTGGTGCAGGCAGGTACCCATCCGGATCTGAAGTACGTGCTGAGCGAGACCGAAGCGGCGCTTCGGCCTGAGCCCTGGAACGGCAAAATTCAGCCGCTTCCTAAAGGCAAGTCCTTTTCCAAACAGATTCTTATTGAACAGGTGCGTGAAATCGGTGAGTACTTGTCGGTTACGGCATTCCGCTCGGATCATCGCGCGGTACTGATTTATCCGGCCGATTCCATGGGCGAGGATCAGAGTTCGGCGCTTTTAAAAACGCTGGAGGAGCCGCCCGAAGGCGCGGTGCTTATCCTTGTCGCGGACGATGTCAGCTCCATTCTTCCGACCATTCGTTCGCGCTGTCAGCTCGTTCGAGTCGCGCCGCCGACACGCGAGCAGGGCATCGCCTATCTGAAATCTCAAAAGGTTCGGAACCCCGAGTCCGAACTTGCGCGTTTGGGCGGACTTCCGCTGCTGATTCATGAGAGCGGCGCCAATCTGCTTTTGGAAAAGAAGGACGAGAAGATGATTCTTGATCTTCTTGCTAAGGGTGCGTTGATGACGTCCGGAGATGTGCTTGAAGCTGTTAAGAACGACTTGACGATCGGGCCTCTGGTCGCGGTGATGCAGCGCTGGTGCTGGGATATCAGCTCGCAGTCAATGGGTTTGGAAAGCCGCTATTTTCCTGACTATGCGGCCGCTGTTCAATCGCTTTCGGCTCAGATCGATATCCGCAGGTTTCAGGAATTTAACGCTAAGCTCAATCAGGCGAGCCGAAGCAAGGATCATCCTCTGAGTAAAAAGCTTGTCGCGCAGACACTGCTGATGGATTACGCATCCGCGCTTAAAGCGTCTCAGAAAAATTACTGATTTTTCTCCAGTCGCTTAAAGCTTTCGAGGATTTCCTTCTGATCCGGTGCGATGTATTTTGTCGTGGTATTGACAGACGCGTGTCCGAGCGCGTTCTGTACCACGTTTACAGGCATAACTTCAAGACTTGTCACCGCGAACGTATGACGCAGCCAGTGCAGGGAACTTGCCCTAAGCTTAGCCGAATCTCTCGGCCGCTCTTTGTGAAGCGCGGCCGCAACCTCTTCAAGGAATTTCTGCAGAATCAGGTAAAGGCCTGAACGGGAGAGTCCTTCGGAAGCGGCGCCCTTGCTGCCCGGGCGTAAAGAAGCAAGAATCGGAATATCTCGGCCCTCTTCTTCGAGCAGAAGAGGACGACGCCGGTAAGCAAGATAGTCATTGATGATTCTTTCCTGCGCCTCAGAAATCGGAAGACGTCTTTCTTTATCGCCTTTTCCGACGATATCGATGACGAGTTCCTCGTTTTGTCCGTAACGGGCGATCTGTATCCATCCGCAGCGAGCATTGAGCATTTCGCTGGCGCGCATACCGAGGCCTTTGCCAAGCAGGAGCATGACCTTAAGCCGCGCTTTCAGAATATCGTCGGGCTGTTTATCGAGATACTCCTCGATTTCTTCCCACTGTTCTTTGGTCAGCGAGCGGTCTGCGAATTCCTTCGGCTTGCCTTCTCCCGGAAGCAGCTGCACTTTGCTTGAGATCTGGTCAAAAGGATTAAAGCGCAGATACCCGGTCTTATGCAGAAAGGTAAAGAGCTGCCGCACGATTGTCGAAGCGGCTTTTCGACTGGAGAAGGAGAGGGCGCAGTTAAATGGGCGCCAATCTCGGGAGTCACGAGGAATATTTTTAGGCCCCAACCAAACCGTCTGCGGCTGCAGCCATCGCTGCGACCACGTCTGCTCGTCAGTGCGTCCGAGCATTTGCAGCCAGGTTAGATAATCAGAGCACTCGCTGATTTTGGCCGATGAAAGCGGAATATGTTTTTCCAGCAGACACCAGAGCAGAAAGCGTTCTCCTTCGCGGCGATATGCGTTCAGGGTATTGGCGTTGGTCGCCTTGGCTTTTAACCAGAGCGTCACCGCCTCTTTGTCGGAATCCACATCCAGAGCGCATTCGCTTTTATCGCCGCGATTGGAGCCGTTTGAACCGTCAAACTGAGGCGGAACCGACAGATGTTCAAGCGGCTGAACCTCACTGTTCGGCTTTTGCGGCTGTCCAAGGATGCGCTTGCCGCTTCGATCCAAAATGAGGTCGTGCCAAAGGGCGCCCCCGACTTCTTCGATTTCTTCATTTTTATAGAATCGTTTGCCGAGGTCTTCCGCTTTTTTGCGTACCGTATCGGGGAGCTCCAGTCCGACGTTTCGGCGCGCATGCATCCAGGAAATTATGCCGTTAGCCCGGCTCTTGGAGAGACCGAGTTCTTTCCACCAGCCGTTGGGATTTTCGTACATGCGGTCAAGCAGATCATCGAGGCAGGAAATGCCTCTGTCGCTCAGATCGTCGGCAACCGGTTTTAGAAAGTAGCGTTTGAGCGGTAAATCAAAGTCAAACTCTTGTTTCACTTAATGCTCCCGGAAATTAAATGCGTTAGCCGTTGTCTTTAGGATGTGCCGGTTATTCTACCGTCTTCACAAAAAGGTTAGAAATCGTCACAGACAGACACGATGCGTTTGTATTTGTAACCAGAAGAGGCACAAGGAAAATAAAATTAACATTTGAATTTTTGCGCTGAAGAACTTTGGCTAATATTAAACCACGGCACTGATATGGGTGCCGCGTTATAAAGAAGAAGGAAAGACAAATGGCAATCTCCAAGAAGACTCTGACAGCAGCAGCGCTTACTGGCATTCTCGTTCTTGCTTCCGGCACGGCAGCCGCATGGTGCGGCGGTTATCGCGGAAATGTTCAGAACTACAGCTGTCCTCAGGCCGGCTGCACTTTCAACGGCCCGCATAACCATTATATTCCCGGCCGCGGATGCGCAAACGCCCAGCAGTTCCATAAAACTCCGAAGAAAGCTTTCGGCAGCTATGAGCAGCGCAAAGTCTATCTTCGCGGTCTTCTGAATCTGACAGACGCTCAGAAGCCGGCTTTTGATGCCTACATTGCGGCCGCTGACGAAGCCCACAACCTTAGAGGTCAGTTCAAGTTCGATCCCAATGCCTCTCGTCAGGATCAGCTGAAAGCACGCATTGAGAATCAGAAAGTCAGACTTGCAGCTTTGGAAAAAGTCGCTCAGGCAAGAGCCGATCTCGTTAAAGCTCTGAGCGCTGAGCAGGTCCAAGCGCTTGAAGGTTTCGAGGCTCGCTCTCACAAGCGTCCTATGGCCCAGAATCCGCACGGCTTTGGTCCTCAGGGTGTACATCCGCATGGAGCTCCTGTGGCGCCTGTCGCTCCGAGAAATCTTTAATTTCGGGTTTAGTCCTGCTTCGGATTTAATTCCGATCCGGTAGGAACTCGCAAAGGAGGGGACGCATTAGCGTCCCCTTCGTCGTTTAAGCAGCTTTGTTTTTGCAGTGCCGGTTGTGTTCGGAATTTAGGCCGTTAGAAGGCCGAGTTCAGAAAAAATTTCGACCCGCATAGTTTGCCGAAATAAAGGCTTTTTTAGCGCGCAGACAGTTCGGAGGCCGTTATATTTGTTCGGGTTTTCGAACAGTAAAAACGAAAAGGCCCGAAATAAAATTCGGGCCCTTTCGGAATATGATGTCGAGTACTAAACACGCGGGATAACTTCGGTCCGTCAGTAAATTCGGGAAAATTATCCTTTATTCGCGATGAAAAATCATTAAAAAATGATTCTATCAGGCCGGGATCTTCATAAAGACTTCCGGCCGGGAGTAAGGCGACAATTCTGTCTTCAGCTTCAATTACTCTTCGCCGTCAACAACCTGTTTGAACAGTGTGCCGGGGATGAACTTAGGAATGGTCTTTGATTTCACTTCCATGCTTTCGCCCGTATGCGGGTTACGGATCGATCTGCCTTTTCTTTCAACTTGTCTGAAAGTGCCGAATCCGACTAAGACAACGGGATCTCCGTCTTTAACGGACTGGATGATGGTGCGAATCATGGTGTTGACCGCTCGTCCCGCCATATCTTTTGTGATTGCGTTTTCTTCCGCGATGATCTCAATAAGCTGTTGCTTGTTCATAACCGTTCCAAATGAAAAAGTTTCCTTGGGGGAGTAATTAAAAAATCTGCTTTAGGAATATATTATCAATATTCGGCCCTTGTGCGCCAAAACTTGTGACAAGCATCATGAATTCGGATGAGTTTTTGAAATTATTTAAAGGAAGTTTGAGCTCGATCAAATATTGATCAAATTTTTCCCATGTTCCTATTGACAAATTCATCTTTTCTGATTTTTTTTCTCCAAAAACTCCAAATAGACGTGATAGCGCAAGAAAGCGACTCTCAAAGTAAAGTCGAAGTCTGAGCTCAAAAAAAAATCCCTCCGAAACGGAAGGATTTATTGGCGTTTAAATGGCAGTTACCACCCGAATACCAAGATGGCAAGCAGTGTACCCGGCCATAAAAGCGCACCGATAACTACATAACAGATATTAAAAGCGAAATCGAGGAGGCTTGTCCAAAGCTCTGCGATCACAGGGACATATGACCACAGGAAGATAAACATCGCAATTGCGCAAAGGAAATAGAAAATACTGAAATAATTAACGAATTTTTGAGTTGTGCGATAAATCATATACGCCCTCCTGTTCTGCTAACAGCAACTCTAGCCCAGATTGCCGAGACATAAAAATACCACCGCCTATTTTAGGTCGTTTCTACTTATTTGTACGATTATCTGTTTGATCGGAAATTTGCGGTATTTGCGGTACTGCCGTTATTTAGAAGCAATCGGCCGGTTCGCTGCAAAGCCTTCAGTGCTAGAATGTACAGCGCTTTTGTTTGGGTCTTTGTGCAGAAAAAATATCCGGAAGCAGGCTGCCGTCGAGTGTGATTTTCCGGCCGGTTTACCTATGAGTAATAAATTTTAAAAATACCTCTATGAATATAAGCCGTCACAGGCGGAGGATAGGGAAAAATCGGTCCTTTGCTTTCCTGCGTTGAAAACAGAGGCCTTTTTTGAAGAGGTTTGGAATCTGCCGGTTTGTTTAAGTGCGGCAAAAATCTCAGGTTTTGATCCTGAAGACGCTGACATGGAATGAGTTCAAAAGCATTAAAGCTGCCGTAAATGCTATTGGTCTTGAAAAGCGGCATTAGAATGGTAATCAGCAAACATTGATGCAGAGGGCAATCATGACAGTCAAAGATCCGCTGGCAGATGAAGTTTTAAGTTCGGAAGTTAAATACAAAGGCAGTTTTCTGCAAGTTATCCGTGACGAGGTTAGGACTCCCGACGGCGTGATTTCCTGTCGCGAATATCTTCGCCATCCCGGAGCGGCGGCAATTATTCCGATGTTTGATGACGGACGAGTCATTCTTGAAAAGCAGTATCGTCATCCGCTTAGAAAGACATTCTTAGAAATTCCGGCCGGAAAACTTGATCCGAGAGAATCTCCTTTGAACTGCGCCAAACGCGAATTGATTGAAGAGACGGGTTATGAGGCTTCTGAGTGGAAGCTTTTAGGACGCTTTAACAACGCGATCGGATACTCTGACGAAGAAATCACAGTCTTTCTTGCCCGAGATTTGAAGAAAGTAGGGCAACATTTAGATCCGGGAGAGGTTCTTGAGCTTGTCGAGATGCCATGGACGGAGCTGGTCAGTAAAAGCCTTAACGGTGAGATCAGAGATGTGAAGACCATCGTTGCAGCCATGTGGCTTGCTCACGAAATGGCGGACTGATTTTTAAAGACATTTTTTATTTCGCTCTCGATTCGGGCGTTGTTTTTCCCTAACGGCTGACGGTCCATTAATAATTGCGGTAAAGGACGGTTAGTGATGAGCTTTTGGTCAAAATTAAAAGAAAAGAGTATTACCTTTTCAGGCTTTTTAAGGCTTGTGGTGCTCCTTTGCTCGATCGTTTTGATCGGCTGTATTTCGTACGACACATTTTTATTCAGCAATCCGTTTGCGCAAAGCGAGTTCACACAGAAGGTACAGTTCTGGGTTTGCATCTTTTTTATGCTGGACATCGTGCTTGAGTTTGTAGTGACCAAGCATAAGAGCCGCTATCTCCTTGCGTATTTTCTTTTATTTATTGCCTGTATTCCTTGGATTACCGTACTTCCGATGATTCCGAACTTAAGGATTCCGGACGATGTCTTATACATGCTTCGCTTTATGCCGCTGATTCGAAGCTGTTACGCGCTCGCGATTGTTGTAGGCTGGTTTACATTTCGCCGGTCATCCGCGCTTTTTATGACGTACATGGTGATCCTGCTTTCCGGAATTTATGTCGGTAGTCTGGCGTTCTATGTCTGCGAGGTCAATGTCAATCCGCTTGTGAAAACCTACTGGGACGCGCTTTGGTGGGCCGGGATGGAGGCGATTACAGTGGGCTGCAACATTGAGGCAGTAACGCCGATAGGCAAGATCCTCTCGGTGATTGTGGCGGTGCTCGGCCTGCTGATCATTCCGATGTTTACTGTTTACGTGTCTAATATTGTCGGTCTGTTCCAGACGATGTCAAAGACAGCGGCTGAAGACGGGGATACGTCCTCCAAGCGTGCAGACAGTACAGAAAAGCATTGAACATAGCTGTATCAGGTGAGCGGCATGAGGATAAAGGGGTAGGCAGTGGTTTGTCCGAGTGGAATCCAATTTTGATTTTCATAGTAGAATAGGCGCTTCCGCGAGTGTGGCGAAATTGGTAGACGCGCTAGATTTAGGTTCTAGTGTCCTAGACGTGACGGTTCGAGTCCGTCCACTCGCACCATAATCCCCGCACGTATCGGCACATAGAGGCACTTCAGGGAAAATCACCTTCCTTTTATGTACATATCGGCGCATAATTGCACGTCAGTAGAGATAAATTAGAGATACGGTTAGAGATATGGCTCCAGAATTTTATAGACACGAGAGGATCGGAAAAATCTAAGACTGGAGAACAAATTAGTCCGGCTACTGTGATTCGGGAGTACTGCCATATCATTGGAGTTTTAAATCACGCCGTCCGAAAAGGCATCTTACTCAAATCTCCAGCCGTTGGCATTCGGCTGCCTAAAAAAACAGAACATCGTGAAAGGGTCGCTACAGAGGAGGAAATCCAAAAGCTGGTGGCGGCAGTGGGATGGGATGGTGTTTCCGCTCCGGAAAATTTGATCCAGTTAGTTATTCTGGCGTTTGTTCTCTCATGTAGGACAAGGATGAGAGCCGGAAAAATTTTAAGCACGTGTTTGTAAGGAATAACGCCTAATCGCTCAAAAAGGCCCTTTTCAGTATCCTGTACTGCGTATATGCGGTTTAATAATTAAATTTTTGCGGAAGAAAAAATGAAATTAGCGGAAGCTTTGAGAGAAAGAAAAGAGCTGACTTCAACAATAGAGGTGCTGAGGACGCGGTTGCTGCAGAATGCAACGATTCAGGAGGGAACGAAGCCGACTGAGGATCCGATCGAAATAATGCAGGCACTGAATAATGCAGTTTCAAGAAGTATTGAACTTATCTGCAGAATCAACCGCACGAATTCTGAAAGCGTCTTGGATGGAAGGCCTTTGGGAGACTGGGTCGTAGAGAGAGACCAACTCATGAAGAAAGCTTCTGTTTACAGAGAGTTCGCAAACAAAGCCGGCTCGGTTGTGGATCGTTATTCTCGATCGGAAATTTTGATTATTCCGACAGTGAACGTTAAGGAATATCAGAAAAAGGCTGATGAATTAGCTAAAGAAGTGCGTGAGCTGGATAATAAGATTCAGCAGGCCAATTGGAATATTGACTTGCTTTAATGAAAGCAGAGTAGAGAAAAGAGGCGAAAGCAAATCTTCGACAATGTCCCGGAGAGCCAAGGACCTGGTGTTACTTTAACGGCTCCAACGGTGAACATGAGAACTGATGCACCTGTACATCTGACAACCGTGCTTTGATCTTTCTCGAGGGTGGGGCAGTGGGATAACTGCTTTCAAACATAATTTTCAGTCGCTTTTGTATTAATAATTCATACGACAACGGGGCCGGACCCCTCCTTCAGGATCCGGCTTCAAATACAGTAGCCTCTTTGGGGTAGAGAAACCGAAGAGGGAGTTCCATTTCCGAAGCTTATTTCAAAAGAAAAATCC
>NZ_CALPCV010000020.1:0-45423 GCF_943193095.1 Parasutterella muris
ATCGTTGTTGATGAACAGCACCTGCTCACACAGGCTGAATGGGATGCCATCTTCAACACTCAGAACCTGATCAATCCGAAGTTCGTTAAGTAATTAGACGAATCCTAAACGGATAACAGACCGCCCGTTCATTATGAACGGGCGGTGTTTTTTTATTTAATGTCGAGAAGCTCGTCTCTCAGTTCGCTCTCAAGCGCGTTCTTTCCGAGCCAAATAGAAAGCACCGCATCGTAAACCGCTTTGCCCCGCACCGGGTTGCCCATCAGCTGGCGGTTGTAATAAACAAAAGTTCCTCTGGACGGAATCCAATCCACGTCCACCACATCTCCGGGTTCCAAATTGGAGAGGTCTTTCATAAACTCCTCAATCTGGCTGAGCTCATTGGAAATAAAATCTCTGGAGGTCTCGTTGGTATTCTCAGAGATGCCGGCATGCAGGGAATCAATAAATTTTGAGGCGTCCAGCGGACTTAAAATGACAATCTCGGCTCTTCGTGCGCCGAGCAGGGCGCGTGCGGTATCTTCGCGCTGTGTTTTTTCCGGAAGATAGAGTCCTAACGCGTAAATCTTTTTATCGCCGATCGTCCGAACCCCGGCTCCGTTCAGAACCAAGGAATGTCTGCCTAATTTAACTCGTCCAGCAAATTCATAGCCTTCAACGGAAATAGGCTCATTTTTTTTGCCGGTAAGCAAATTAATAATTCCGTCAATTAGGCTTTCTTTGTCTGACATCCTGTTTTCTCCTTTTGCCTCATCTCAAGATACTGAGCAAAATCTTTTGCGATTTCGATCATTTCTTCCTTTTTGAGTCCGCATAATTCTTTCATAAAAACAATCGAGATACCCTTATCCGTCGGAATCTCAATTGTGGTGATCGGCTCTCCGATCTCCTTTTTGTTTAGTTTATCGCGCAGGCTCTCTTTTTTAATCTCAAGGATACGATTCAGCGTCAGGCCTTCCTCCTGAAGCTTCTTAATATTGCGTACCTGATCGAGGTGATGTGTTCCGTATCGGGCGTTTCGAGTTTCGCCTGTCGGCTTATCTAAAACCCCGCTGGAAACGTAATATCTCAAGGTTCGCACGCTAACCCCGGTTGCCTGTGATAGCTCGTCGATAGTCAGCAGTGATTTCATGCCACTTTCCATTTGAGAGAACCCGCTAAAAGCGATTAAAATACCGATACATTATAAGAGGTTAGACTGAATGCATATCATCGTTGTCGGAGTAGGAATTACCGGAATTGCTTGCGCGCATAACTTGCTCAGGCACGGCCATACCGTCACGCTTATCGAAACTGCGTCCACCCCCAATCAGGAATGCAGTTTCGGATTAGCCGGATATATGGGACCAGAAGGCGTACAGATGCTGTGCTCGCCCTTTAAAGATAAGGCGGGCCTGGCTTCTATTTTTGCAAAAACCCGCCGCCTCAGCTGGGATGTATCCATCAAACAGATTAAATTCCTTAACGCGCTCGCCAACGCCAGAAGCGCCGATGTGTGGAAAAACAACCGTGATTCACTGCTGCAGCTTGCCCGCTACAGTGTCGGTCTGACCGAATTCATTTCTCGAGTGGAAAGTCTGTCTTTCGAACAGGTCTACGGAACGCTTCGTGTCTATACCAATAACCAGACGTGGGAGGAAGCTCATAAAGAGGAACGACCGGAAAAGAACGGAGAATGGCTCTCGGCCGATGAAGCAAAACGAATTGACCCGAGTCTCGAAGATGTTCCGGAACCTTTCCCGGGCGCGTTTTATATTCCTCAGGAACTCTCCGGAAACGCCTCTTATTTCGCAAAGCAGATTCAGACATTCAACATCGCGCACAAGAATCTCACAATGATGTACCACACCAAGGTAGAGGCTCTTGTGACCGGAGAAAATCATACCGTGACCGGTGTCAAGACCGACAAAGGCGAGATTTCAGCCGACGCGGTGATTCTCAGCAATAACCTCGGCGCCCCCGCGCTCTTTAAACCGCTGTTCGATCTGCCCGTCATGACCCTTACAGGCTGGACTATCACGGCTAAAATTGATCCGATGAATGTTCCGCCGATGCACACGGTCAGCTTCGACAACAAAGATGTATTGGTCACAAAACTCGGACAAAGGCTTCGCGTCTGCGGCCGCTACTGGCTTGGCGACGTCACTCAGGAAATGACCGACAAAATCATAGAAGAGCTCTATGAAAGCGCCTGCAAGCTTTTGCCCATGTCGGCCGTATGGAGCGACTCTACCAATTGGATGGGTCAGTGCCTGGTGCATCCGGACAGCCTGCCGTCCTGCGGTGAAACCCCCTATAAAGGCCTGTACCTGAACATCTGCCACGGCCTCAACGGCTGGTCTCTTGCAGAGGGCTGCGCTGAAATGCTGAGCAGAATTGTTGCAGGCGCGCAGCCTGATATCGACCCCACGCCTTACAGTCCGATGCGCTTTTTAAAGAAAAATTAGTCTTTAAGCAGACCCGTAAATCTTGCTCAAGTTTTATAAAAGGATTCATACATGTCCGTTTCATTATTGGAAATAGCTCAGCTTCGTGAGCTGGAAGAAAAATATGCCCGTATTCTCGGCCCCGACGTCCTGATGCAGAGGGCAGGGAAAGCCGCCGCGGAATATATCCGCGAACTTCATCCCGAAACCTGCCCGGTCACGGTGATCTGCGGTCCGGGAAACAACGGCGGCGACGGATATGTCTGCGCAAAAATTCTTTCGGAACTCGGCTATCAGGTGAGCGTCGTCAATGTCGGAGGGAAGACTCCGAAAACGGAACAGGCAAAAGAGGCGCTTGCCGCTTGGGAAGCGACCGGTGCGACAATTTATACCGATCCTTACGACACCCCGAAAGCGCAGATTGTCGTGGACGCGCTTTTTGGAATCGGACAGACCAGAGCGCTCGTCGGAGAATATCTGGACGCGGCGATGTGGTTCAATGAAAGAAGAGCGCTGCATGTCTCCCTGGATATTCCGACGGGGCTTGATGCTCAGACAGGCAACTGGGTCGGTGGACGAGCCGGTTGCCGCGCTGACGCAACCATTACTTTCCTCAGCGGAAAACCCGGCCTCTATACTTCAATCGGTAAAGACGCCTGCGGAGAAGTTCAGGTTGAAAACCTCGGCATCTCCATTCCGCTCACAAAAATCAATCTGACTGAAGTTAAGGATTTCAAGCACGTCTGTGCTTCCAGAACCAAAAACACGTCTAAAGCGGATTACGGACGCGTCGGCGTTATCGGCGGCGGAAAAGGAACCGTCGGCGCGGCCCTCATTGCCGCGCGCAGCGCGCTTTACATGGGCGCAGGCCGCGTCTACGTCGAACTTGTTGAAGAGAAGATGGATCTTGATCCGTCGGTTCCCGAGCTGATGTTCCGTGACAAACTTGACCTTTCCGAAATGGATGCCGTCGTCATCGGATGCGGACTCGGCTTCTCGGAAAAAGCTAAGGCAAGGTTCATTGAATGTCTGCAGTCGGACGCCGCGCTTGTCATTGACGCGGACGCGCTGACCATGGTCGCGGGCGACGAAGAGCTTCTCTCTCTTGTGACACACCGCCGTGCGCATACCGTGATTACGCCGCATAATGCCGAGGCGGCCAGAATCCTCGGCTGCCCGCTAGAAGAAATTACAGCGGATCGTCTGAACCGCGCTTTGGATCTGTCGGTGCTTACCGGCGCCGTCACAGTCTTAAAAGGCGCTGGAACCATTGTCTGTCAGAGAAGCTCCATCAGCTGGATCAATCCGACCGGCACACCGGCCCTGGCAACTGCGGGTTCCGGAGATGCGCTCTCAGGCATGATCGCGGCGATGTTTGCTCAGCGCTACGAACTGATGGACTGTGTGCTTTCTGCGGTCTACCTGCACGGTTTAGCCGCTGAAGGATGCGACAGCGGAATTTTAGCTTCCGATATTGCGCCGACGGCTGCGGAATTCCTGCAGGCACTGCGTGATTCTTATCGCGAACATTTCCACCCGCTGCGAGAACGTACTGACCCCGTAAGCTGGGAAGACTAAAGGGAAGGGCCGGAGGATTTCTCCGGCTTTATTTTTATGCCGCGCGCTTTTGGCGCCGCTTGATGAGCGCAGCCACAACTTCTTCGGAGCTTGGCATCGAAGCGATCGCGGCCGCTTCCATCAGCTCTTCGCGCTGCGCGGTTTTTCTGAGTTTTTCCAGACGCCTCTGAGCTCTCCAGTCTGAACGTGTTGCGGCCATATGCGCGTAGACCACCGCGCTGACATAATCCTTGGGCGCAAAGCGGCCTGAAGACCAGAATGCGCTTAATTCATTCAGGCAGGCGATATCTTCGATGAGCGCGCCTTCCTCCAAGAATCCGAGCGCCTTTTCGACGGCAGGAGTGCGATGCTCGAGCCAGTAGCGTGCGATGGCAAGCAGGCAGTAGGGAATTTTGGCTTCCGCGCCTTTAAAGAGCCATCTCAGACAGAGTCTCGGATTCGGCATGGGCCCTTGAGAAGAGAGCCGTATCATGCGCTCTACGGCTCGCTTTTCGCCTTTAAAGGCGGCCTCACTAAAAAAGCGCTCGGCAATTTCCGGATTTTTCTCCGTTCCGATACCCAAGTCATAGGCTTCGGCAAGCGCAAAGATCGCTTCCGGAAATTTTTCTCTCGCCGCAATGCGAAGCCAGGCAAAGGACTCCTGAAGATTCTTTTGTGTGCCGAACCCTTCGCGAAGCGCCATCGCTAAATGAAATTTGGCGCGGGATTCACCGAGAACAGCGGCTTTTCTGAAAAGTTCAGCCGCACGTTTTTCATTTTTCTCCAGAAGCTCACCGGTCGCATACAGCATTCCCAAAAGATCAAGAGAGGCGGCATGTTCTTCATTGGCGGCGCTTTCAAGATATTTAAGCGCCGTATGCGGCTCGGAAATCAGCAGATTTCTTGCTTCCTTGAAGCGCTCTTCCGGAGCCTGAGGTTCTTCTCGAACACTGAGAAACGCATAAGGATCGAAAGCGCCCGGCTGCGCGGCCGTTTTTGTTTTAAGCGGCGCAAGGTTAGGGAGCTTGTCGAAATAACTGCTCATACGGTTAAGGCTTGACGATATCGGCGCTGATAATGCCGGAAGCCAGAAGACCGATAATGTAAGTCAGAGAAATGGCCATCCACAGCAGAAGACCCGCGGCGCCGAGCATGATCGGCTTGCCCCAAAGTTTGTGATGGTAATCGCCGCCGTAACGCTCTTTAACGGCTTTGACCTGTTTCCAGCCTGAAGTCACAATCCAGAGAATGTAAACAATGAGATAGGATCCGAAGAAATAGAATTCAGAAAATTCGCTTTCAGGAAGCCAGGGTTCGGCAAATAAATATCCGCCCATGTAAACAAACCCCAGGAAGACCCATAATCCGCAGGTTGATGTCTCATCCGCTTCGCCCATATCGCTCCAATTCGTGCGCTGCAGGAACGCTCCGAAAATCGGAGTAAATAAAAATGACCAAATAATGGTCCAAAGAGGATTCCAAAGCGCGATTGGCAGATGACTAGACTTATTCATTGTTGAAAGCATCAGATTGAAAATAAAGCGTTATTTTATACGCTTCTGCCGAGTCCGCTTATCTGAAAATGTTTCAGAAACGATACCATCCGCTATTACAGGCGCTTCTAAGCCGTGCTGCCGATGTTGAATTATTGACTCCAGTATATTAGCATCGAAAAAGTTAGCTATTCTTCAGACAAAGCTTTTCGCCTGAGAAACAAATTTCGGTCTTTATAAAAAGACCATTGTTAAGGATGCTTCATGCTTAAAAAAATATTTTGCGGTTTATCGTTAGGCCTGCCGATTCTTCTTTCCGGCTGCGCAGGCGATGACCCCGGATACTACATTACCGATTCCTTCGGATTCGACACAGTGTGCATCGTCGACAATAAAAATGTTCCTCCCGCGTTTTTTATCGCTTTAAGACAAGCTGTCGCCGATAAAGGACTGACCGTCAGAACGGTCGCAAAGGCTGAGAAGAGCTGTCCTGCCGTCATTGTTTACGACGCAAAATACACAAAAAAGGTTCCGTACTTAGTCGACGCCAAACTTATGCTTATTCACGAGATCGGCAGTACGGACATTGTGAACCTAAAAAAATACGGATCTTCCGACTCGCTCAGAGATAATCTCAAGGACGACGAGCCGGCGATCCGCGATATGGTCAATCGTCTCCTGCCAAGAAGCACGCCTTGGTAGGAGCGCGTAACCGTTAGTCGAGCACTACTGTCGCTTCAACTTCAACCAAACCGCCTTTCGGAAGTGCGGAGATCTGCACACAGCTTCTTGCGGGATAGGGCGCTGTGAAGATTTCGGACATGACCTTATTCACTGTCGCGAAGTTTGCCAAGTCGGTTAAGAAAACGGTCTGACGAACGATGTTGGAGGGTTTTCCGCCTGCAGCTTCCACCAGAGCGAAAACATTTCTGAATGCCTGGCGGCACTGCGCTTCAAAAGACTCAGCAAGTTCTCCGGAAACCGGATCAAGGCCGAGCTGACCGGAAAGGAACACGGTTTTTCCGGCCTTAATACCGGCAGAATATGTGCCCACAGCGGCAGGGGCTTTGTCTGTGACAACAACTTCACTCATTTACGTTCTCCGTTAAATTGATCCGCTTGACAGCGGGTTGGTAATTAAATTGGACACCGAATTGGAAATCGGCTTTAACTATAGCTTATTTCTGCTGCCGGTAGCCTTCCGGTTTATATGCCTTAGTCCCCCAGAGCGGCACCGAGGAAAGCGAATGCTTAAAGCTTCCGTTGGCGATCTTGGTGGAGTAGCCGAGGTAGACCAGAGTCTGATGCTTCATATCGAAAATCCTTCGGATACGGAGCGTTTTAAAGAACACGCTCTGACTCTTCTTAAACACCACTTCACCGTCGGAGCTGTGGTCGATGCCTGCGATCATCTCAGGCGTGATTTCTCCGGTCTGCACACAGGTCACAGCGCTGTTTGAAGGATCAGAGAGCTGCAGAGGAGAATTGATATAGGCAACGTGGCAGGTGATGCCCGGTACCTGAGGATCGACAAAAGATTCCAGTTTGATGTCTTTAAACGTAAAGAGTCCGAGCGAAACGCTTGCGACTTCTTTATCCGAACATCCGGCCAAAAGTACAGCGGCGGCCGAAACTGCAGCTAATAGTGTCTTTTTCACAAAAATTTCCTATGGTTCGCGACTCGATTCAGAAGGCTTAATGATGCCAGAATCGGCCGTCTTGGAGGGGACAGAACTGAGCACTTTGAGTATCTCTGCGGCCTGCCAATTGTAATAAGGGTTGAACGTGAGACGCGCGAACGGATGAGTTCCGTCGTGTGTGCCCCAGGCTCCGTACCAGACTTCTTTGCTTTCACGGCATTTTTTAATATCCTCGGCGCTCATGCTGTTGCGGCAGAAACGGTATTTGCCGTTTGCCCCGTACCAGGGATTATCCGGCGAATAGGACATAGACATATGCGCAAAAGACTTGATGCGCTCCTCAGGAAGATAATCGGTCTTAACGATTACCTTTTCCGAGAGCTTCAAATCCTTCGGCACAGAACCGTACCAAATGATTTTTGAAGCGGGATTGGCGAGCTGCCGGTCAAAAAGCGGGAGCAGGTCCTGTGTATCCACCACGCTGTCGTGCTCGGTCATCATCACGACAACCGGGATATCGAGTTTCTTCTCTTTTAAAAGCGCATCGGCGTCGTCCATCGTATGCTTGAACGCCACGATCGCATCCAGCGGCACGTTGTTGTATTTAAACGGGCCCATGTTGTAAGTGGTCTCATCGGGCTTTCTGAGCCAGGTAACGAACAGATTCACAAAGGGCGCGAGAGGCAGAAGAGAAGTTCGCACTTTTACCGCAGGCGAAAATAGAATCAGTCCGGAGACGTCCTTATACTTCTCCGCGTATGAGATCGCAAGATTGCAGCCGGTAGAGAAGCCCGCGATCCAAATATCCTTGTATTTTTCCTTTAACAGGTCCATTTGCTCGTTCACGGCCCGAGTCCAGTCCTCGGATGTGACGCCGATCATGTCCTGAGGTTTGGTTCCGTGTCCCGGAAGAAGGATTGCACGGACCAGATAGCCCTGATCAGCGAGCGTGCGCGCGAAGTCATGATAGGTCCAAGGCGAATCCCCGAGACCGTGGATCATGAGAATCGCTTTGCCGTTCGGATGTTTCGGAACAATTTCGAAAGGAGAATTGCCTTCAATTTCCGCGGTTTTATCGTCGGTGACAAAGTGGCGGTTTTCTGCAACAAAAGCTTTCGTCTGAAGCTCGTAGCTGTAGAACGAGTTCTGTCCGAGCGGCATCTGATGCTGAGCCGTCTGAGAGCAGGCTGCCAGAGAAAAGCCCAAAGCGGCGGAAAGGAAAATAACTCGAAATTTCACGTTTTAATTTTCGAAGGAATATTAAAAATGCAATATCGCAATTATCAAGGAAATTAAGGTCTGTAACGCCTCACGCGCACGAAATACGCATCAGAAGAAAAGCGGGCAAAAAAATAGGCCCGGTCTGCTCGAAGGGGCCTCGTCAAAACTATCTAGGAGGAAAACTGAGGACGTTTGCGCGTTCTCATTGATTGACATCGTATAGGGAAAGCAAAGAAAGAGGTGAATGCAAATATTTCTGATGCAAGCGATTGTAAGCTCGCTACCTAAACTTCCTTCTTTTGTTACATTTACGGCAGTTTTATTACCAATTATTCAATGAGTTTCGGATTCAAATCGAAATACTTTGTCCTCCATCCTGACTCTTCAGCGATCTCTTTCTCCTGCCTTAGCTATAGTCCTGATGATGCTTTATCCCCCGTGTTTATATGAACTGCCTTTTTCGTTAGAATGGTGATTCCTTTGAAAACACATCAACAGATTAAATATGTAAAGGACACCGGACATGATGAAGTCGAATCAGTATGAAACGTTTATGAAAGATGTCTATGAACACGGCCTCAGCAAATCTGACCGCACGGGCACCGGCACACGTTCTCTGTTCGGCTATCAGATGCGTTTTAATCTGCAGGAAGGTTTTCCGCTGGTCACAACGAAAAAACTGCATACCCGCTCGATTATTCACGAGCTGCTTTGGTTCCTGCGCGGCGACTCCAATATTAAATATCTGCACGACAATAAAGTCACGATTTGGGACGAGTGGGCAGACGAAAACGGAGACCTCGGCCCCGTTTACGGTGTGCAGTGGCGCAGCTGGCCGGCAGCCGACGGCCGCCATATTGACCAAATCAGCAATGTCATCGAACAGATTAAGACCAATCCGGATTCCCGCCGACTCGTCGTGTCGGCTTGGAACGTCGGAGAGGTGGACAAGATGGCGCTGCCGCCTTGTCATATGTTCTTCCAGTTCTACGTCGCCGAGGGCAGACTGTCCTGTCAGCTCTATCAGAGAAGCTGTGACATTTTCCTCGGTGTTCCGTTCAATATCGCCAGCTACTCGCTGCTCACCTGCATGATTGCGCAGCAGTGCGGTCTTGAGCCGGGGGACTTTGTATGGACGGGCGGGGACTGCCATATCTACAACAACCATTTTGAACAGGTCGAACTTCAGCTCTCTCGCGAACCTCGGCCGTATCCTAAACTTATTATCAAACGCAAGCCGGACTCGATATTCGACTATAAATTTGAAGATTTTGAGTTCATCGACTACGATCCGTGGCCGGCCATTAAAGCACCTATCGCAGTTTGATTCTCAACGGAACTTTTCTTCATGAAACCTCATATCAGTCTTATTGTTGCAAGAAGCCAAAACGGCGTCATCGGAAAAGACGGCAAGCTGCCCTGGCATTTCCCGGAAGATCTGAAGTTTTTTAAACAGATCACGATCGGCAAACCCATCATCATGGGTCGGCACACCTGGGAGTCGATTGGACGGCCGCTGCCCGGAAGACGCAACGTCGTGGTCACACGGCAGCCGGACTACAAGGCCGATAAAGCCGAAGTCGTCCATTCTCTGGAAGATGCAGTCAAACTTTTTACGCCGAACGACAATATCTTTATTATCGGCGGCGCAAACCTTTATCGTCAGGCGCTCCCCATTGTGGACACCGCCTGGATCACTGAAATTCTGCAGGATTTTGAAGGTGACACCACGTTTGACGGTCTGGATTTACATGACTGGAAGCGTGTCTGGGTTGAAGAGCATCCCGCAGGCGAGTCAGGTCCCTGGGCATACCGCTTCCAGCGCTTTGACCGCATTCGGCACTCTACGTATTAAAACCAATGCCGCACGGCGCTTGCGCGCTATAAAATATCGGACTGATATCGGAGAGAAAAAATATGGCAAAAGAATTAATGCAGATTGAAATTGACAGCGGACTCAAGAAGGAGTTCCTGGAATGCATCAATCATGCCTATAAAGGAAAAACAGAAGAAGGCATCATTGACCTCATTCGCATCTACGTTGAACGCGCCAAAGGATCTCCGCGTCAGAAAGAAATCAAGAGCAAAGTTCAGCAGTTTGTTTTTGAGGGCGACGCCAAGAGCGGCATTACTCCTCTGGAAATCGAAAAGCTGGTCCTCAATAAGACGGATGAGGATATTGAAGCAGCTCGTCTGGATAAAAGCAAATAACGCAGACTAATCGAGGGCGCTCGCGGCCTGTTTGATCAGTTCGACATCCACGCCGTCTTCTCTGAGCCGATCCTCAACTCGATCCATCGTTTCATCAAAGCGCGGGTTTAAAGCCGCGTTTTGCCATAATTCAGAGACTTCCTGTGTGCAGAGCCTTCTGTCAGCCGGCGTGTAGCTAACCTCTTCAATAACGGTTGTGCGGCACACTGAGTCTTCAGCAAGCAGTTTTGCGGAAACAATTGCCATATAAGCCATCATGGCGTAGGTCGGCATATTCGGATCCGTGATCTTTTCGCCTTTCAAATATCGATGGATGACATTTTCCACCTGCGCGGCCTTTGACGCTTCAAACTGTCCGAGCGGGATACAGTCGCCAAAAGAAGCTTCTTTATCTCCGATCTCGTCAATACGGCAGTAAAAGCCATGGCGTCTTCCCGGAAAAACATCCTTCAGAAGACTTTTGTCAGAGTCGACAGAGGTGCTGAGCGTAATGGTGTAAGAAGGATTCTTAACCGTATAAATGATTTTTTCTCGGTCTCCGACCACACGAAAAACGTTGGAATTAATAATGCCGTACTTTCCAACATAGCGATCGGACGCTTTTTTTGCATCCGCCGCGGCAAATTTCGCAAACGGTTTTGCCCGAAGGTAAAAAACCTTCGGGTTTTCAAATAAAGATGAGGTTCCTGTATTAATAAACCCTTCAATCTGCTCCTGCGCGAACGCCTGAATCAGATAGGACTCAAGCGGGGAGAGCTGGTAACCCGACGCGAATGCAGCCGCGGGCGCAAAGCCTAAAAGCGCGGCTGCCGCCTTAGTCAGTGAGAATTTAATACAGGAATTCATGATTCTGCAAAATTACCAGCGGCGATCGGCGATCTTCATCTGCTGTTCATCCACGAAGAACCAGAAGTCCTTTTCGTTCAGAGTAATTCTGTGGACAACAAGCCCGGTATCGGCGTCCTGATATTCAAACACGACATTAATCGGCTGATTGGATAAGAATTGGTTTTCCGCCTGAGCGCAGAGATCTTCAAAATTGATGCTCGGCATATCCCAGGGATCTCCGTCGTCCACATCAAGAAGGTTGCCCCTGAAGCGCGGATGACACATCAGAAACTTAAGCACGTCAGCCAAACGCTCTGTCGGAATAACCCACAGATTAAGACCGCCGTTTTCCGTTAAATTCTTAAATACATTCTTCACGAACGCGTCAAGCTCAATGTCATCGGGAACAGTCAGGACGTCATTTAAGCCCATCGGATCGTCCGCATGAGTTTCGTACCACTGCTGACCGGTGGTTGTCATCGGTCCCTCAAGCTTCATTCTCAAGTCGTCAAAAGCAATAAATCCCATCGCGAAGGGATTGGCGTTGCCGACCTTGCGTGCACTCGCAGCCAGCTTTGTAATTAGTTCTTTTTTTGTCATTCGGCTCATTGATTCATCCCTCACTATCTATATATATTTTCAAAAGCTTAGCATCTTAACAATTTGTAACGCCGCTTCTGTGTCCATAACGAGTATTGAATTCTAGTAGTTTTCCGTCGCTTCGGAGTCCGATAAGATGCGATTTTTCAAACTGCCGGATAAAACCGATCGGAAAGCGTTTTCGACGTAAAATTTTCTTTGTTTCGAATCCAAACGGTTCAGAAAAAATGACTCATTTATATATAAAGATGAGCGGCACGCCGTATGAACGCGGGCTGCTGTACGGCACTCAGGCCAAAGAGCTCATTCACAAACTGATTGAAGAATACAAGCTGCTTTTTGACAAAGAGAATCACATTGCCTGGGAAACCGCGTACAAGAAAGCCGCCGCTTTCGAGGAACCGATCCGCGCGTTCCGTCCGGATTTGATTGAGGAAATGAAGGGCATCGCCGACGGCGCGGGGATCGATCTGCAGACCGTGCTTGTGTTGAACTGCCGATCGGAAATCATGTTCACGGACATTCCATCTAACGAAGACGCCTGCACCGTGATCGGTGTTCCGCCGGAAGTCTCCAAAAACGGCCATACACTGCTCGCACAGAACTGGGACTGGTGGACGGTCGGCGAGGGCACAACCGTGCTGCTTGAAGTAGAGCAGGAAGGATATGCCAAGTCGCTCATCGTCACTGAAGCGGGTCTTGTCGGCGGCAAAGGATTAAATGAATACGGTGTTGCGCTCTCCATGAACGCAATGAGTGTCAACGGCGGGAAAGTCGGAGTGCCGCTTCAGGTCGTTCTGCGCGCCGCTCTTTCCTGTTCGACCGTACCCAAGGCGATCGACTGTATCGCTAAATGTCCGAGAGCAGGGTGCGCCTGCGTTGGACTTGCCTCTTGGGACGGCGAACTTGTGATGGTTGAGTATGCACCGAATGATTTGGACATTCTTCTCAGCGACGGCAAAGCGCTCTGCCACACCAATCACTGGCAGTCTCTGAAGATGATTCTCGGACCGGAAGCGCGCAACTATTCCTATATCTCCACCTTTACACGCCTGGACCGCGCTCGCAGACTGACCAAAGACAAGAAAAAGCTCACACCGAAAAAACTCTTTGCCATCCTGTCCGATCATGCCGGATACCCCGACGGTATCTGCCGTCACGATGGCCCGGATCTTCCGTATTACCACTGCCACAGCTCGCTCTGGTCAATGGTGATTGATACGGTCACAAGAACGCTCTACATCACGGACGGCACGCCGTGCAAGGCTAAACCGGAAAAATACGTCCTGAAATGATATGTCAGAGGCTCCGCTGAAAGACGCGGAGCGCTATGATCTCGCGGTGTACAAAATTTAAAACCATCAGAGGAAGCTGCATGAGTAAGAGACTGCTTTTTTTGCCGATAGTGCTTTGCGCTTTTTCCGCTTCAGCCAACGCCGGTCAGTATGCGGAAGAACTGGGTATGTGTGTTTATAAAAACCTGACTTCTTCTGATAAAACCGTGATGACGCAGTGGGCTTTTGTCACGCTTGGCAAGACGAAAGCGGCGCGCCAGATCACGGTGATTCCGGATGCAAAAACAAAGGAAGTAAATCAGAAGGCAAAGGCTGCGCTCTCCCGCATCATGACGCAGAACTGCGCGAAAGAAGCGACCAAAGTCGCCCTGCATGAATCCAAGGACGGATTAAAGAATGCTGCGGCGACCCTTGCGTTAAGGCTCGCGCAGGATGAACTGAGCGATAAGATGGATGCGTCCTTGTCGGGACTCCTGAACCCCGGCACCGCCAATGTGCTAAAAGGCGCGGAAGTGCTGAAGGGATTCTTCGAGAAGCGTTAAGGAGAAGGATTCTGAACAAAAAGCTCCTCAAGCGGGAGCTTTTTTAGTTTTTAGGATTGACAACTTTGGGCTGCAGCCCTTGTTTTTTGTAGCTTCGATAACGGCTGCGTCCTTCTTCAAGTTCGGCTCCGGCACTTGCGACCACGTCAATGATTTTGGGAAAGCGCTGCATCAGATCCTGCATATTTCCGGGCGCGTTGTGCGTCAGCATTACAAGAAGATCCGCTGCCGGAAGCTCTGACGGGCGCCGTCCGATCACAAAAGCGCCTCGCTGAATTTCCGCAGAACCGGCCGGACCGTGCGGAATAAAGGACGTATTGTCAAACGCCCAGAGACGTTCATCAAAAGAGCGCAGGTCGCCTTCCGTCTCTACGAGAACGCATGCGGACATCCCTAGCCGCTGGGCTTTTTTAAGCGCACGGCAGGCATAGAGCTGTCTGTCCGGAATACCGGTATGGAAGGCAAGATCTGACATAGGTTTATATTAAAACAAAAGCTCGGAGTTTTTTCCGAGCTTTTGCTTCGGACAAGCCAAATTAATACATGAACTGATAGTTCACAGTCACGTTCTGACTGACGCTGCTGTGCGCGGCTGCGCCCGCAGAGTACAGGAATCCGAACGAATGCTGACCTTTGCTCAGCTGCAGACCGACTTTGCCGCGGAAGAGCAGAGAGTTGGCAAAGCGCTCTGTATCGGACGCGAATCCGCCAAGGTTGGCCGTAATCTTCTTATCGCCCGCAGTCGGGATCACCGCAAAGTCAAGCATGCTGCGGCTCTTCCAGCCGCCCGGACATACGTATTCGTAGCCGACGTTCACGCCGACCGGGAACTGCCAAATACTCGCGCCGGAGAAAGAGGCGTCAAGCCGTCCGTCAAGAAGATCCCCAGCCACAGACACGTCGTCTGTCAGCAGACGAGTGAAGCGAACCGAGTAATACGGAACAAAGCTCAGGCCGCCCGCGACGAAACTCGTCTCAAAACGCAGTCCGGCGTTCCAGGACTTCGCTTTGCCGTCGCCTAAGGGAAGATCAAAGCCGTCATATTTGAACTTGCTGTCGATCTTGCTGTGGGTATAGCCGAGATTGGCGATCACGTTGACTTTCTTGCCTGTCCATGTGGAGTAGAGATTGACTCCGTAGAAGGTGGAAGAGCCGTGACCGTCAACATCCCCGTGCTTAACCTGTCCCTTGCCGCCGTTCAGCGCAAGGCCGATACGGAAGTTGTCCGCGATGACATGGTCATAGCCGAGCGAAAGCGCTGCGCCCTTGTCTTTATTCTGGTTGTGCGCGATACGGTTGTGGAAGCCGTAAGCCGTTACCCAGGGATCGCCCTGTTTGAAAGTGCGGTCCCAGCCGTTAAAGAGGGGACCGACCATAGAAAGGCGGTCCTCAATCACGTCCTGATTCAGACCGCTGACATCAAAGTTCGTGATGGAATATGTCGCGGCGTTTGCGGCAGTCGAGGTTAAGAGAAGTGCTGCCGGCGCCAATAAAAATTTATATTTCATTCGTTCTCCAAGGAAGCGTTAGATTTATTCGCTCGGAAGTTTTGCAAGCTGTTCCTGATTCGATTTTAACAAAGCCTGGTTTGCGGCCAAACGCTGTCTTTCCTGTTCGATCACGGCGGCGGGCGCTCTGCTGACGAATTTCTCGTTCGCGAGTTTCACATTCGCTTTCTGGATTTCAGCTTCGAGTTTCGCGATTTCCTTGCCGATTCGCGTTTTTTCAGCGGCGACGTCCACCTTGATAATGAGCATCAGGCTGAAATCATCCACGACCGCGACAGGAGCGGCGGATCCGGCCGGACGAACCGATTCCAGATTTTCCGTGAAAATCACTTCTTCAAGACGGCAAAGCGCCTGCAGATATGCGGTGGATTTTTCAATACGGGCTCTGGCTTCGCCGCTGCGGCTGCTGATCGCGAGCGGAACACGTTTCGAGGGCTGCAGAAGCATTTCGCTTCTCAGGTTTCTCACGGCGGCAATCACTGCCTTGAGCTCTTCAATCTGCTTATCGGCTTCGTCATCAATCGCTGCAGGCTCATACTTCGGATAGGCCTGAACCATCACGGAGGTCTCTTCGTCTTCCTTTCTGACGCCGGCAACCAGAGAGACTTTCTGCCAAAGTTCTTCGGTAATGAACGGCATGATCGGGTGCGTCAGACGCAGCACGCCTTCAAGGATGGTCACAAGCGTGCGGCGTGTCGCGCGTTCAACAGCCGGATTTCCGCTGTTGAGCTGGACTTTCGCAAGTTCAAGATACCAGTCGCAGTACTGGTTCCAAATGAAGGAATAGATCGCGTTGGCGGCATTGTCGAGGCGGTAATCCGTGAAGCCCTGACGGACTTCTTTAACCGTGCGCTCAAACTCGGAACGGATCCAAAGATCGGGTACGGAGTAAATCAGTTCAGCGTCTTTCTCGAGTCCGCAGTCTTTTCCTTCCACGTTCATCAGCACGAAGCGGGAAGCATTCCAGAGCTTGTTGCAGAAGTTTCTGTAACCGTCGGCGCGTTTGACATCAAAGTTGATGTTGCGGCCAAGGGTCGCGTAAGCGGCCATCGTGAAGCGCAGACCGTCCGCACCGATTTCGGTGATGCCGTTCGGATAATGTTTCTTGAGTTTATTGATAACCTGCGGCGCTTTTTCCGGCCGACGCAGACCCACCACGCTCTTTTCAATCAGATGGTCGAGATCCACGCCGTCGATCAAGTCGATCGGGTCAATGGTGTTGCCTTCGGATTTGCTCATCTTCTGACCTTCGGCGTCGCGCACGAGGCCGTGGAGATAAACGTCTTTAAACGGAACCTTGCCCGTAAAGAAGCGGGTCAGCATGATCATGCGGGCGACCCAGAAGAAGAGGATGTCGTAGCCGGTCACGAGAACGCTTGAAGGCAGGAAGAGGTCCAGCGAAGTCTGATCGCCGCGCAGCGTCGAGAAGGGGACAAGGCCGGAGGAGAACCATGTATCGAGCACGTCCTCATCTCTGGTCAGTTTGACGCCTTCGCCCGCCATCGCCTGAGCTTCCGCTTCGTCGTGGGCGACATAAACCTTGCTGTTTTCGTCGTACCAGGCAGGAATCTGATGGCCCCACCAGAGCTGACGGGAAAGACACCAATCCTGAATATTGGAGAGCCAGTCCTTGTAAACCTTTCGCCACTGTTCGGGGAAGATGTTCACGAGGTTGTCATCCACCGCTTCAAGGCCCAGATCAGCAAGAGACTTGCCAGGGAAGCGGCAGCCTTCGGGCGCGGGTTCGCTCATCGCGAGGAACCACTGATCGGAGAGCATCGGCTCCACGATTTCACCGGTACGCGGCACGCGCGGAACCATATGCTTATGCGGTTTAATGCCGACGAGAAGGCCCTGAGCCTCCAGATCCGCGACTGCCTGCTTACGGGCTTCGTAACGGTCAAGTCCTCGGTATTTCTCCGGAACGTTATCGTTCAGGTGGGCGGTCTTGGTCAGGATGTTGAGCTGTTCGAGGTTATGGCGTTTACCGACTTCAAAGTCATTGAAGTCATGCGCCGGCGTGATTTTCACGCAGCCCGAACCGAATTCTTTATCTACATAGGGATCGGCGATCACCGGAATCTCGCGATCGGTGAGGGGCAGACGAAGCATCTTTCCAACGAGATGCTTATAGCGTTCGTCTTCCGGATTGACAGCGACCGCCTGGTCGCCAAAGAGCGTTTCCGGACGTGTTGTCGCAACGACAACACCTTCGCCGCCGTCAACTGCCGGATAACGAATTTCCCAAAGATGTCCGTCGCTTTCCTCGGACTCGACCTCGAGGTCGGACACCGAGCTCTGCAGTTTTGGATCCCAGTTGACCAGTCTGCGGCCGCGATAGATCAGGCCTTTGTTATAAAGTTCAACGAAGCAGTCGATCACAGTCTTCGAGAGATCTTCGTTCATAGTGAAGTAGAGGCGGTCCCAGTCAAGGGAGTCTCCGAGTTTGCGCATCTGCTTGAGGATGGTGCCTCCGGAGAGTTTCTGCCAGTCCCATACTTCTTTGATAAATTCTTCGCGGGGCATATCTCTTCTGGATTTGCCCTGACCTTCAAGACGGCGTTCGACAACGATCTGTGTGGCGATACCGGCGTGGTCCGTACCCGGCATCCACATCGTGTTATAGCCGTCCATGCGGTAGAAGCGTACAAGCGAATCCATCACGCTCTGGTTAAAGGCGTGTCCCATGTGGAGAATACCGGTGACATTGGGAGGAGGAAGCTGGATTGAGAAGCTCTTTTTGCTCTTATCTGTACCGGCCTTAAAAAAGCCTTTCTTTTCCCAGTAGGGATACCATTTAGCCTCAATCGAAGAGGGATCGTAACTCTTTGCAAGTTCCTGCGTTTTTGTTTCGCTCATAGCTATTCGATCATTGTTCATTAAAAATAGGAATCTGTTATTTTCTCACTTTTTTCCGCGCTAAAAGAGTAAACCCGCGTGATTTTTCGTTTCAGCGAGGGTTTTTGGCGGTTAAATGAGATTATTCGGCTTTTAACTTTGGCAGACGATTCTTCTCAAACCAGAAATACAAAATTCCCAGTCCGATCGATGTGATCAGCCAGCTGAGCGGGTACACCATCATCAGCACTTCGTAGGTCGGCTTCATGGCAAAAGCGGTATACACCCAAATCACTCGGACAGAGCAAATGACAATTACGGTAATAATTGCGGGCGCAAGCGAATAGCCGTAACCGCGCATCGCGTCCGAGAACACCTCCATAACGGCGTTCAGCGGCTCCGGGACGACCACCCACCACAGACGAATCATACCGAGCGCGATAATGTCTTCGCTCTGGGTAAAGACACCGAGCAGCGTGTGTCCGAACACAAGGATCAAGGTAGAGAGCACCAGCGTAAAACCGATGTTCAGCCCCATGGAGATCCAAGTGATTCGTTTGCAGCGATCGACGTTTCCGGCGCCGTAGTTTTGGCTGATAAAGGTTGTCGCCGCCAAACCGAACGCGTTCACAAAGCCGTAGACATTAATTTCAATCGTGAAGGCCGCGACAGAAGCCGCCATGACTTCCGGCCCCAAGCTGTTGATCGCGCTTTGGATAATTAAATTCGAAAGAGAAAAAACGGAGCTCTGCAGACCGGCCGGCCAGCCGATTCGGACAATCATTCGGGCAGATTGACCGTCCGGTTTAAAAATTCTGTGAAGCTCAATATGCAGAGGTCCGTCGCTTCTCATCAGTTTAAAAAACAGAATAGAGGAGGCGAGCACATTGGCGAGTGCCGTGGCTAAAGCCACACCGCCGATAGACCAATCCAGAACCAGAACAAAAAATAAGTTGCCGAGCACATTGAACAACGTACCCGCGCACAAAGCCCAAAGCGGCGTTTTGGTGTCGCCGCTGCTCCGATAGATCGCTGCTAGAAAATTATAGAGCGCGATAAAAGGCATACCGAGCAAGTACACCCGAAGATAAACGGACGCATGATGAACAACACTTTCGGGTACGTCCATCCAGCTCATGATCTGATCGCACAAGACAAGCCCCGCGATCATGGCGACAAGACCAAATACGAGCGCGATAAAAATAGAGGTGTGAACGGCTTTAGAAGCCCGAATTGTGTCGTTCATACCGAGACATCGGGCAACGACCACATTAGTGCCCAGCGCCAAGCCCATACAGAAGCTGATAATGAGGCCGTTGACCGGAACATTGTTCCCAACAGCCGCCATCGCCTCGTTGGATACGAAGTGCCCGAGGACCGCAACGTCAGCCATGTTGTAAAGCTGCTGAAGGACACCCGTGAGCGCAAGCGGAATCGCAAAGACAATCATCTTGTCCCATATCGATCCGTTCAGCATATTGATAGATTCGCTTCCGGTACTCATAGCCGAGAGCTCCTTAGCTGTATGGTGTTTTTGATATATGCCTAAAGACTACTCCTCTTAGGGCTCACGGTGTGTGACCGAATATTCGCGATTGTCTTAAAGCGGCTCTTTCTGAGCCTTCTGTTCTGCCTGAACATACTTCTCAACGTCAGCCAAACCGCAGGAAGCGACATTGCCGCAGGTAAATCGCGACGTCGGAATATCAGGCGTCAGCGTATTGGAGCAGCCCCCGACATCAATCGATCTGCCGTCGATTTCTTTGGGTTCGTACCAGGCGCCGTGCCGCACGCAGATCACATCTTTGCGGATATCGGCCGTGACGAGCGCTTTAGCAAGGATTGCGCCTCTGTCATTTTTGACGATAACCGTATCGCCCGAAACAATGCCTTTTTCGCGCGCGTTTTCTTCGTTTACCATGACGGGCTCGGCTTCTCCCTCTTTAGTTAAGCCGCCGAGCTGGCTGTGCAGCCGATGCGCACTTTTAGCGCTGACGAGCGCAAAGGGATATTTTTTATCTTCCGCACGCACAAATTCCGTCTGCTCAAGATAAACCGGATAAGAAGGACAATCAGTGTAATGACAGTCCTGAATCTCCTCATTCGTGATCTCAATTTTGCCGCTCCGGGTTGGGAGCGGATAAGCCTGAGGATCATTGCGGAAATCCTCAAAAGCGATATAAGGCTTTTCGTTCTTCTTTTTATCAAAAAGGATAACGCCTTCGGCCTTAAAGGTTTCGTAGTCCGGAAGCGTGACGCCGAAACCTCTCCTGCTGTAAGCGGCTTCCTGATAAATCACGCGAATCCAGTCCTCTTCGCTGCGTCCGCAGGTAAAGGAATCGGCGCATCCCATCTTCGCGGCGAGCAGGGAATAGATCTCATAGTCGCTCTTGGATTCATACATCGGCTCGATCGCCTTTTTCATATAGACGATGCCGTCGTTGGTGTAGGTTCCGACGCCTGTGATATCGTTTCTTTCAAAGAAGGTGCATGCCGGAAGAACGATATCGGCGTTAAGTGCCGTAGGCGTCCAGAAGCAGTCCGTCACAACGACCGTTTCCGGTTTTTTCCAGGCTTTGGCAAGACGATTGGTCTGCGGCTGATGCGAGAACGGATTGCCGCCCGCCCACATAACCATACGAATCTCCGGATATGTGCGCTTTTTATCCATGTAGTAAAAGCTTTCTCCGGGGTTCAGGAAACACTCGGCAAAGCGCGCGACGGGGATCACAAGAGTTCCGGCCCCGTCGTGTTTATACGGAAGAACCGGTTTGACGTTTGAACCGATTCCTCTGACGGAGGGGCCGATACCGGAGAGGCTTCCGCCGCTGCAGTAATGATAATGAGTACCGAAACCTCCGCCCGGAAGTCCGATATGTCCGAGCGCGCAGGCAAGCGCTGCGGCCATTCGGGGCGGCTGTTCTCCGAACTGAGCGCGTTGCGGTCCCCAGCCCATCATGATCATGGTTCGATTGTCGCGAAGTTCATGTGCGAGTTCTCGAATCCTTTGAGCAGAAACGCCGCACTTAGCTTCGGCCCATTCGGCGGATTTGACGACACCGTCTTTTTCGCCGAGCACATAAGCCATAAAAGGCTTGAATCCCTCGGTGCAGCGCTCAATGAAATCCGTATCGAGCCGGCCGCTCTGGTGCAGTGTATGAATCATCGCAAGCATCAAAGCGCAGTCGGTGCCCGGGAAGGGCGCGATCCATTCACTTTCGAGATAAGCGCCGGTCTGAGTCCGAAGCGGATTCACCACGATGGTTTTGATGCCGGAGGCTTTAAGCGCTTCAAACTTAGGATAGCTGTTATGAAGCGTGGTACTCCAATCAACATCATTTGTAATCAGCGGGTCGCAGCCCCATAAGACAACGCGCCGACTATTGTTGAGAATATCGTCCCAATCGGAACAGCGGGGATCGGAATCCCCGAAAACGCACGAAAGCACGGGCGCGATGGCGGCGGTGGAATAGCTGTTGACGCATTCGACAAAACCGCCGCAGAGCCTAAGAAGTCTTCTGTTGAGCGTCACCGCAGAATTGACCTCGCCGCAGGACATCCATCCGTAGGATCGGCCGAACATCGCGCTCGGTCCGTAGTGATCATAGATACGCCGCATTTCTTTGGCGACAAGACTCAGCGCGTCATTCCAGCTGACGCGAACCCATCGATCAGAGCCTCGTTTCTCTCTGGAAGCGGGGCCTTCACGGAAATAACTTTCACGCACCATCGGATAGCGGATGCGTTTGTCGCAGTAGGGGAGCTCTGTAATTTTATTCAGGTTCGGACTAGGTCTGTGGTCTTCCTTATACGCCTCGAGTTTTTCTATACGGCCGTCTTTATTTAAAACAGGCTTAAAAATGCCCCAATGTGAGGCGGTATAACCGGAAGAATTATTAGTCTTCATTTTTGTTTTTAGGCTAGTTGTCTGCTGATCGTTAGTCTTATTTTAATTGTAAGTCTGACTAGGACTTTCACTTGGTTGTTAGAATGAAAGGCGGAGGTATTGAAAATGAGTCTTGATCTCAGTGAAAAACGTTTAAAGCAGCTTCAGAACAAATATATTGCCGATGAGGTTAAGACAATTCGGCTGATGACCGAAATTTACTGTCATGCGCATCACAGCACGGATTCTGAGCTCTGCGAGGAGTGTCAGGCGTTTTTCGAATATGCGCGCAAGCGTCTTGCCTGCTGTCCGTACGGCGACAAAAAGCCCGTCTGCAAGAAGTGCAAAATTCACTGTTTCGGGAAAGACTTTAAAACGAAAGCCAAAGTCATCATGGCGTATTCCGGACCGAGATTAATGCTTCGGCATCCGATTCTCTCTTTCCGGCACATTGCGGCTGTTTTTAGAGAAGCTCCGGAAAAGCCCGGACGCAAAACGATTCCGATTAAAAGCGAATAACGGCAAACGGCCTCCCGAAGGAGGCCGCTTGATTTCATATCGTTAATTAAAGGGCAGGGATTCTTTCAATCTGTTTGCCCGGATCAACAACGATCGCCTTCATGCCGCGTTTCTCGATCGCTTCCTTACCGTGTTTGGTACAGATGACGGTCGCGCCCTTGGAGACGAGTTCGCCGTTCCAGAGAATCTTGCGGCCTTCAATGAAGGACGCCATGGGTTTCTGGGTGGCGTAATCGTAGACGGTGATATCGGCGTCGGCTCCGACGGAGAGGTGACCCTTGTTTTCAAGACGAAGCATACGGGCCGGGTTCAGAGAAGTCTTCTGCGCGAATTCCGGCAGTGTAAGAATGTCGAGTTTCACGAGCGAGAGACCCTGACTCAGGATCACGTTTCTCGGGATGCAGCCGCCGTCGGTGGAGATCGCGTCAACGACGAAGGAGCCATCATCGCGTCTGGCCTGTGCGAGTTCAATGCGCGGCAGCGGAGGATTGATATTGAAGCTTCCGCCGACATCGGAGTCGGCTTCTTCCCACATCTTGAGCGCTTTTTCACCGGTCATCAGATCGGAGTATCCGCCCGCATCGAACACCACGAAGGCTTTACCCGCGAGCAGCGCCTTGCGGACGCCGTCTCTGTCTTCGCTAAATCCGAAGTGGCGCAGGCAGTTGCCGGTCACCTTGGACTGGATCTTGCCTTCGGCGTCACAGGTGAGACGCGTGCCGTTCTTCGGAGAAACATAGCTTTCGCAGAAGATATTGGGATTTTTCTTCAGAAGATCGATCGCGATGGCGGTTTCTTCCATGCAGGGTTTAATCGCGCCGCGGCAGTAAGCGTTGATATGAGCAAGGTGCAGGGGATAGCCGTCAGCCATAGCGACCGCTTCGATCATGCCCTCAATATTGGAGCCGTGTTCACTTGTGCCCGCGTGCCAAGCCACATAAGCGCGTTTTTCGAGCGCGGTTCTGACGAGCAGGGAAGAAACATCGGGCTTCAGCGGATAATGGCCGCCGAGCAGCTTCACGCCAAGGGCTCCGTCTTTGAGCGACTTGTCGATCAGAGTTTCCATTTCTTCTTTGCTCGGCGCGTTGGTCTTGAATGTGAAGGGAGGCGAAGCAAACTGCAGGATCGCCATATTAATACCGACGCCGTATTCGGGAACGCTGTCGAGCACGTCTTCGAGCGGACCGGCCATATCAAGGGCTGTCGTCACGCCGTTCATCGCCAGCATCTTGGGACCGTAAGGCGAGCCCCACATACGGCCGAGATGCACGTGTGAGTCAATGATGCCGGGCTGAAGCACAAGACCTGTGAAATCAATCACTTCTTCGGCTTTGCCCTGAAGGTCTTTACCGACCTCAGCGATTTTTCCGTTTTCGATCGCGACGTCGCAGACTTCATTGACATGGTTGAGAGGGTCGACGACATGAGCGTTTTTAAGCAGTAAATCCCACATTTGCGTGAATCTCCTTGGTTATTGATGTTCTCTTCATGCTAGCGCAATCCCGCACAATTGGGAATATTCAAATTATGAAAATCCCCAAGCGAAGAAAAAATCTGTGCAAAGTTGCGTAAACCCCGTATGGGTTTTGTCATAATGCTTCGTTGAAGATTTGCGGTCACTTGTCCCGCATCCTCGATTGCTAACTTAACAGCCTCAATATATAGAGAGATAAACGACATGGAAACCATCCTGAAATCTCTTCCGGTGGGAGAGAAAGTCGGCATCGCCTTCTCAGGCGGCCTTGATACCAGTTCTGCATTACTTTGGATGAAAAAGAAGGGCGCTTTCCCGTGCGCCTACACAGCCAACCTCGGTCAGCCCGACGAGGATGATTATGAGGCAATTCCGCGCCGAGCCATGGAATTCGGCGCTTCTATCGCACGTCTCGTGGACTGCAGAGAGCAGCTCGTTGCCGAAGGCATTGCTGCGATTCAGAGCAACGCGTTTCACATTTCCACCGGCGGCGTGACTTACTACAACACCACACCGCTCGGACGCGCTGTTACCGGCACAATGCTTGTGAACGCGATGAGAGAAGACGGCGTCAACATCTGGGGTGACGGCTCCACCTACAAAGGAAACGACATTGAGCGCTTCTACCGCTACGGTCTGATCGCCAATCCGGAGCTCAAGATCTACAAGCCCTGGCTTGACGTTCAGTTCATCAGCGAGCTCGGCGGCAGAGCAGAAATGAGCCAGTTCCTTGCCGACAACGGCTTCGGCTACAAGATGAGCAAGGAAAAAGCTTATTCGACCGACTCCAACATGCTCGGCGCGACACACGAAGCCAAGGATCTTGAACATCTGGACAGCAGCGTCAAGATTGTTGACCCGATCATGGGTGTTCCTTTCTGGCGTGAAGACTGCGACATCAAACCCGAAAAAGTGACCGTTCGCTTTGAAGAGGGCATCCCTGTCGCGCTCAACGGCAAAGTGTTTGATGACAAGGTTGAACTCATGCTTGAAGCCAACCGCATTGGCGGACGTCACGGTCTGGGCATGAGCGATCAGATTGAAAACCGTATTATTGAAGCAAAGAGCCGCGGCATCTATGAAGCCCCGGGAATGGCGCTTCTTCACATCGCGTTTGATCGTCTTGTGACCGGTATTCACAACGAAGACACGATTGAGCAGTGGCGCATCAACGGTCTCAGACTCGGCCGTCTGCTTTACCAGGGCCGCTGGTTTGACCCGCAGGCCATCATGCTTCGCGAAACCGCTCAGCGCTGGGTTGCCAGAGCCGTCACCGGCGAAGTCGATCTTGAACTGCGCCGCGGCAATGACTACTCCATCCTTGACACCCGTTCGCCGAACCTCACATACGAACCGGAACGTCTCACAATGGAGAAGGGCGACTCGATGTTCACCGCTTCCGACCGTATCGGCCAGCTCACTATGCGCAACCTCGACATCGTCGACACACGCAACAAGCTGTCTGTTTACTCCAAAGCGGGTCTTATCGGATCCAACACTTCTTCCATGCCGCTTTTAACCGGCACGAAAGACAACGAATAATTTCGTTTGATTGAGCAGCCCGCTCCGGATGACACGATTCCGGGGCGGGTATTTTTTTGCTTTCGGAAATAATCTGCCGCGCCGCTTATGCCCGCGGGTTATCAGATTGATAAAAAATAAGAATTAAGATTTTGAGGCGCTCTTCGATAGGATTTCATGCAAAGGAGAAAATCATGAAAAACGTTTTAATTCTGAACGGCACCTGTAAGCATTTCGGTCACGGCGGCACTTTAACTCAAAGTTTCTGCGACTTGGCAAAAACACTTCTAAGCGAAGAGGGCGCTCGCGTCGAAGTGACGCTTATGGCTGAGTACAGCGATATTGATGCGGAATGCCGAAAAATCCTGGACGCGGATATCATTCTTCTGCAGTCGCCTATATGGGCGATGGGGATGCCGTGGCGCGTAAAAAAATATGTTGACGAAGTAATGACGCAGCCCGTTGTCTGCGGCAGCGACGGAAGAAGCCGAGAACACCCGGAGCGTCTTTACGGCTCAGGAGGACCGCTCGGCGGAAAACGCTACATGCTGAGCACCACTTGGAACGCCTCTTTAAGAGCCTTGACGCAGCCGAAAGAATTTTTCTCGGGCCTTGGGGCGGACGCGCTGCTTTGGCCCTGGCATAAACAGTTTGAATATATGGGCCTTGGTCTCGGCAAACTTCCTACATTCTGTTCTTTAGACGTTTACAAAAATCCGCAGATTGAGGAAGATTTCCGCCGTTTCAAGGCCCATCTGACTCGGCACGTGGAGCCGTATTTAAAAGATTAGAGCGCTTCAATCGCTTTAATCAGACGATCAACACTTTTGTCGGTCGTCGCCCAGCTCGTGCAGAAACGAACCAGAAACTCCTCCTGACCGACATCTCCTTCGCATTCAAACGCGAAATCGGGAAGAAGGGCATCTCTGTAAGCGCGAGGCAGGTACCAGAACTGCTGATTAGTGGGAGAATCCGCAAGAGCACGGCACCCTTTAGCCTTCAGCGCGTCACGAATACGCATCGCGGCTTTTACCGCATGCGCGCCGATTTCGTTATAGAGACCGCCGGTAAACAAGGTTTCGAACTGGACACCGAGCAGTCTGCCCTTGGCTGTCATCGCGCAGTGCTGCTTAATAACAGTTCTGAAATTTCTGTCCAAACCGTTTCCGCGGGTAAAGACAATCGCTTCACCAAAAAGCGCGCCGACTTTGGTGCCGCCAATGTAGAACACGTCGGTCAGCTGATCGATGTCTTTGAGCGTTAAGTCGCTTCCTTCAGCGTTCAGACCGTAAGACATGCGGGCGCCGTCCAGATAAAGCGGAATCGCAAATTTCTGACAGACACGGTAAAGGGCTTCGAGTTCCGACTTGCTGTAAACCGTACCGATTTCTGTCGGAGAAGAAATGTAAACCATGCCCGGCTGAACCATGTGTTCTGTGTTCGGATCGGCCCAGAAGGAAGTCAGATAGCTATCGAGCGTCTCGGCCTGCAGTTTGCCGTCTTCTCCTTTGAGCGCAAGAACTTTATGACCGGTCGCTTCAACCGCGCCGGCTTCGTGGACGTTGATATGTCCGCTTTCCACACAGACGCAGCCCTGGAAAGAGCGAAGCAGGGCAGAAATCACACAAACGTTGGCCTGAGTGCCGCCGGCCACAAAATACACATGCGCTTCTTCGTCGGAACAAGCTTCCTGAATCAGCTTACGGGCCAATGCACAGTGGCTGTCCGTGCAGTATCCGGGAGACTGTTCGAAATTGGTTTTCATCAGCGCTTCCATAATCTTGGGATGAGCGCCTTCGGCGTAGTCGCATTCAAATCGATCCATTTAATTATCCGTTTGTATAAAAAAGAAGGGACGGCTGTTAACCGTCCCGACATTTTAAACCTCGATTATTCGATATCGAGGTCCTTAAGGAAGCTGATCAGCAAAGGAACCGGGCGGCCTGTGGCACCCTTTTCCTTGCCGCTCTTCCAAGCAGTGCCCGCGATATCCAGGTGAGCCCAGGGCGTATCGCCGACGAATTCTTCAAGGAACGCGGCTGCTGTAGAGGAGCCCGCGCCGCGGCCGTCGCTAATGTTTGCGAGATCCGCGAAGTTGCTTCTGAGCGACTTGGTGAAGCTGATGTCCAAAGGCAGTCTCCAGCAGGGATCAAGACTTGCGTCGCCGGCCATCAGCATGGACACAGCCATTTCTTCGTCGTTGGCGAAGAGACCGGAGATGTCGTTGCCGAGCGCGATAATGCAGGCGCCCGTCAGGGTCGCGGCGTCAACCATGCACTTCGGTTTGAACTTGTCTTTGACAAAAGAGAGCAGGTCACAGAGCACCAAGCGGCCTTCGGCGTCCGTATTCAGAATTTCGACGGTCTTACCGCTGTAGCTCTTGAGGATGTCGCCCGGTTTTGTCGCGGCGCTGCCCGGCATATTTTCCGTAAAGCCGAGCGCGGCAACGATATTGACCTTGAGTTTCAGCTCTGCGGCGGTCGTGATCGCACCGATCATGGAGGCTGCGCCGCACATGTCGTACTTCATTTCGTCCATACCTTTGCCGGGTTTAAGCGAGATACCGCCGGAGTCAAACGTCAGGCCCTTGCCGATCAAAGCGACTGGAGCTTCGCCTTTTTTGCCGCCGTGGTATTCCATGATGACCATGCGGGCAGGCTGATGAGAGCCGCGGGCAACACCCAGAAGGCATCCCATACCGAGCTTTTCCAGCGCTTTTTCGTCATAGACCGAAACATCAAGACCGAATTCTTCACCGAGCTGCATGCATTCCTGAGCCATGAACTTCGGTGTGCAGATGTTGGCGGGCATATCGCCGTATTCTTTGGTTCTGCGAACGCCTTCGCCGACGGTAAAGCCTTCAAGGAAAGCGGTTTCGATATCTTCGTTGCCGTCCGGAACAAAGAGTTCAATTTTCTTGGGTTTCTTCCAATCGATGTCTTTGGTTTTGTAGTTTCTCGGACGATCGAATACATTGCAGGCAATACGGCCGGCGGTTTGAGCGATCCACTCGGGGATTTCGTCAGGAAGCCATTCCAAGCAGGTAATGACGACTTCTTTGCCCAAATATGCTTTTTCCAGACCGAGCTTCAGAATTCTCGGCAGCTCACGAGCTTTGCCCTTTTTGCCCAGGCCGACAAAAATCACACGCTCGGCCTTAGCGCCGGGGAAGCCAAAGAATTCGGCACACTTGCCGACACAGCCGTGAATGTCGCCGCTTTCCATCCATTTGGACACTAAGCCGCCGCTCGCTTTATCGAGCGCCTGAGCGGACGGTGTCAGACTGTCTTTAAATACACCGACGATTAATGCGCCGCAGGCGAGGTCAAGAACGTCGCCTTTGACAATTGAAGCTTTCATTTTTTAATCCTTATCAATTGCAACTAACCGACATATTATAAGTAGTTATACTGAGCTTTTAACCTATTTAGAGGCCTTTCTTCTCTCGCGGATCTCCGCTCGAACAAAGTAGCTTGCGCACAAACCGGCCGCAACGATCATCAGCATTCCGATAACAGCCGTCAGATGAATCGGCTCGTTAAAAATCACCTCTCCGAAGATTGTGGAAAAGAGAATCACGGTGTACTGAAGCGAACTCGAAAGCACGAGATTGCCTCTTGAAAAGGCGCGAGTCAGACAGAACTGTCCCATAGCAGAGCAGATGCAGAGCCCTGCGACCATACAGGCCGCTGTCGAGGTCCATTCATGAAATCCGCCGGTAAAAAGCGTACCGGCCAGACCGCAGATAAAACCGGTAAAAACCAAATAGAAAATAATGCGGGATTCCGGCTCCTGAAGAACGCCCAGGCGTTTTACAAAACTCGTCGCCACCGCGGTAAAAAATCCGGCTCCAATACCGACAGCGGCCGAAAAATATTCTGACGGAGAAATCGTCGGGCTGAGAAGCACCACAACACCCGAAAATCCAAGAAGCACCATGCTGAGCAGCTTCCAGTTGACCGGAATCTTATTTCGCGCCGCGTAGACAAGCACAAAGCAGCCGATAAATAAAGGCGCGGTGTAGTTAAGCGTCATCGCCAAGCCGATATTGAGGTGCGAAACGGAAAAAATGCCGCAGAGAATCGCAACTGTTCCCGCAAGCGATCGAATAATATGCTGCCAAGGGTGGTGCGTTGTCACGGTAATACCCGTGTATTTCATGACGCTGTAGAAAACGACGACGCAAAACGCGGATCTGAAAAGAAGGATCTCCCATGAACCCAGGCCTTCAAGTCCTGCGAATTTAACGAAAACGGCATAGAGCGAAAAAAAGACCGCCGCCACAAGCATCCAAAGAGACTGCATAAGATTTTGTATTCTGTTTTTTTAAGATGAACGGATTCTACCGTCTAATCTTCTGAAAGCGTGCGGTTATCCTGCTTCAGAGCAGAAAGATTAAAAGTCAAAAATGTTAGAATTTTTGAAGCCGTCGGCTGGCCGCCGGGTGTTATTTTGATTCGACCGACACGCCGACAGAAGGTTGGGGCTCAGTCCCAAAAATTGAATCTAATATCAAAGAACAATATGCAGTCAGCTATCAAGGCAAGATTTGAAGCCGTTGTCGGCGCAAACAATGTTATCGATGACCCGTCGCTTTTTGGTCCGTACTCAGATGACTTTACCGATCATTATGTCTGCAAACCCCTGGCGGTTATTCGTCCGGGCAGCACTCAGGAAGTCTCCGAGATCGTCAAAATATGCGCGGAATTAGACCTTCCAATCGTGACCCAGGGCGGCAATACCAGCTTAACGGGCGGCGCGATCACGAGCGAAGCGGATAAGCAGATCATACTTTCCATGACGCGCATGAAAAAAGTGACGCACAGCGATCCGAGCTCCGACACAATGACCGTAGAGGCGGGTATGACACTCGCCGAAGTGCACGAAGCGGCAGAGAACATCGGACGATTTTTCCCGCTTTCCTTTGCCGCTGAAGGCAACGCCACCATCGGCGGCTGCGCGGCCTGCAACGCGGGCGGCGTCGCGGTGCTCCGATACGGCACAACACGAGATCTGATTCTTGGCGTCGAGGCGGTTCTTGCCGACGGCAGAATCTACAACGGCTTGAGAAGACTGCGTAAAGACAATACCGGCTACGATCTCAAGGATTTATTTGTGGGCAGCGAAGGCACGCTCGGCATTATCACGCAGGTTGTCTTGAAGCTGTTTCCGATTCCCAAAGAAAAGGAAACGGCCTTTGTGTGTCTGGATTCTCCCGAAAAAGCGGTTGAACTGCTCGCTAAAGCCAAGGCAAGCGCCGGATCCTCGCTGACCGCGTTTGAACTTATCAGCAGCGCGCCGATCGAGCGCGTGGTCAAGTACCTTCCTGATATCGAAGTGCCACAGCTTTCCGAATCAAAATGGAAAGTGCTGATAGAGCTTTCTCTCGAGCAGAAAGGCGAGGAGAGCGTTCTGATGCCGATTCTGGAAAGCGCGTTCGAGAGCGAACTGATTTCGGATGCGGCGATCGCAAACTCCATCGGCGACTCTAAAGTCTTCTGGCACGTCAGAGAATCGATTCCGCTTGCCGACAGAACCGCGGGCGGCAGCATTCACAGCGATATCAGTCTTCCGATTTCGAAGATTCCCGGATTCATTGAAATCACAAGCCAAAGACTCCTTGAAGCCTATCCCTGGCTCGGCCTCTCTATTTACGGTCATTTAGGAGACGGAAACCTGCACTTTAATTTCGTCAGCCCCGAGGACCCGAAAGCGACATACCACCACGAGGAAGGTATTCGCGACATCCTTTACACTGCGGTTAACGAATTTGAGGGCTCGATTTCAGCGGAGCACGGAATCGGTATGCTCAAGCTCGAGCATAATTATCAGTTCAAAGCTCCGCTTGAAATTGAACTGATGGATAGAATCAAAGAGGCGCTGGATCCCCATGGGATTCTGAACCCCGGAAAGCTCCTGAAGCCGAAACGGAATTACTAACTTTCGAGGATATTGTGGCCAAATCTTCTAAATCTAAGAAGCGTAAAAAAATGAGCAAATCTGAAAAGACAACATCTAAAAACGTCGTTCCTTATAAAGAAAAAGATTTGGCCTCTGAAGTCCTCGATGACGGCTATATCGATGTCATGGAGGATAAGACCGTTTCCCTTTTTGTGGTGGGCGACGTAATTCTTCCAAATCTTACGGAAAAGAGCGAACTGAGTGAAGAGGAGATTACTCAGTCGCTTTTAGAGGAAATTCCGGAAATCAGCGACTACTGCAATCTTGATACGGTGAAACAATTCCGCTTCCGCGGCAATATTCCGACGCCCGCGATGATGCTCGATCTCTCCAAGAGCATTCAGAAGGCGCTCTCCAACCCGGATGTCGCCGGGGTCGTAGTAACACAGGCTCCGGATGCGATCGAGGAGAGCGCGTACTTTGTCAGCATTTCACTCTCGGATAAGTTCCAAAACAGCAATTCCAAGCCCATTGTCTTTACTTCGGCCATGTTCTCCGACGTGCCGTTCCATGACGGCGGAAGAAACCTTCTGGATTCGGTACGCACGGCTTGTCATGACGGCAAGGGCGATATCCCGACCGTTGTGATCTGCATGAATAGCGAAATTCACGCGGCCTCCCGCGCTCAGATTTCGCATACGATCAATGCGGCGGCGCTTTCCTCTCCGGGCTGGGGTCCCGTAGGCTATGCGGACAAGGACCGCGTTTACTTTCGTGCGGGCGCCCTTGAACTGGATACGGGACTTAATTTTCCGACGCCGAAGCGTTTGAGTGCGTCCGTAGAGATCATTAAGGCGCAAACGGGCGACACAGGCCTCATGGTCGACGCCGCCGTGAAAGCGGGCGCGGATGCGCTCATTATTGAAGGCTTCGGAAGAGGAAACCTTCCGGGCGGCATGATGCCCTCGATTAAAAAAGCCCTTAAAAAGGGCGTGCTGGTGGTTATCGCGACGCGCGCCGCCTCAGGCCGCGTGCTTGACTCGGGCGACTACTGCGGCAGCGTGACCGAGTGTCTGGACTTGGGCTGTCTGCTTGCCGGAGAAACCACGGCGGCAAAAGCGCGTCTTCTGATGATGTATATCCTCTCCCAGAAGGACGCCGCAGCGCTGCGCAAGAGCGACGAAGAGCGTTTCCTTGCTTATGTTCAGGAGTGTCTGGATCCGGTTTTAAGCGTCCGACTCTTTGAATGACACTGAAGTACCAAACCTTTGACGCGCTTTTTGAAGCGCTGGCTCGATCCGAATTTCGTTCCAAATTTCGCCTCACAGGCGATGATCGTGTGTTCGCTGAGCTGAGGAGCCCCGAGCTTCTCAATCAGCATGCGCATGAGATTTTAAAAAATCGCATTGGCGCTTCGCATCCGAAAAACGACGGCAAACAGACGCCTTACAAAGGACAGCCGGTTTTTACAGCCCAACACGCAACCGGATGCTGCTGCCGAAGCTGCTTATTCAAGTGGCACGGTATTGAAAAGAATAGGGAGCTCTCAGATCGTGAACTCAACGAACTCAGCGCGGTGATTTGTGAGTGGATTCGAAGGGATCTGGAGAAACCTGCTAAGAAAAAGCGCGTGCGCAAAGGCGAAACACTTTCCTTATTCGATTAAAGAAATAAATAAGCCCTTCGCGGAGGAAGGGCCTATTCGAGACGGCCTATTAAGGCCGCTTATACAAGATTACTTGTAGAGGTTGTTGACAACGTCACGAGCGAACTTGTCCTGAGCGTCGATCAGAGAGCCGAGTTCTTTGTTGTCTTTGAAGTCAAGAGCCATACCGGCTTTCTTGTGGGCTTCAACAACAGCCGGATCCTGCATTGTCTTCTTGAAGGCGTCTACGTAGTAAGCAATGATTTCGGGGCTTGTGCCTTTAGGAGCGACAAGAGCGCGGGCAGAGCCGTACCATTCGGGATAGAAGCCTTTTTCACCAAGAGTCGGAACGTTCGGCAGTTCGGCGTCACGTTTTGTATTGAAAACAGCGAGAACGCGAAGTTCGGGTTTGTCGCCCTTAACGAGCTTGGCAACGTCAGCAACCTTAGCGCATGTGAAGTCAACTTCGCCCTGACGGAGAGCGAGCAGCTGGTCAGCTGTGCCACCGTAAGGAACGGCTTTGTAGTTGAAGCCGGCGCTCTTGGAGAAAAGCTGAGCAGCGGTGTGGTTGGAAGCCTTAACACCGTTGGTGGAAGCCTTCAAATTTCCTTTCTTAGCAGCAGCAACGAGTTCTTCGATTGTCTTGTATGGAGAATCAGCCTTAACAGCGACAACACCGGTTTCTGTCAGATGGTTGGCGATAGGCACAATGTCATGAGAAGAAAAGGGAGCCCCCGGCTGGGCAGCTAAAGTAGTGAATGTCGGCAGGTTGATAAAGCCGATTGTCTGGCCGTCGGGTTTGGAGTTAACCAATTTTGTCCAGCCGATTTTACCGTCAGCGCCCGGAAGGTTCTGAATAATGATGGTCTTCGGAATGTACTTAGCGGCTTCAGTGGCGAGCAGGCGGGCACCTGTATCTGTACCGGAACCGGCTTTGTAAGCGACGATAACATTGATATCACCGGTCGGCTCCCAAGCCATAGCTGTCATAGGAACGGTCATGGCAACAGCCATAGCTAAAAGCACTTTTTTCATGTCTAATGTCCTCCTGAGGGATCAAAATTGTATTTTCAAGCCTTAAAAGTGAACAAGGCAGGCCCCGAATAATCGATGTTTCGGCGCACGTTACAAATGATAACGCAATCCCCAAATAATAGGAATATTTTTTTAATGCAAAAAGGCGCCGACTGTGCGGCGCCTTTAGAAAGATTCACTTATTTAGTGATGAGATCTGGCCTCAACATGCTTTTCCCATCTTGCCATGAGCCAGGGAGAAGCGGTACCGAGGATACACATCGCGATCAGCAGCCAGCAGAGCGGAGTGCTGAAAAGAATCGAAGGATCGCCGTCGCTGAGGTACAGAGAGCGGCGCAGACCGTTTTCGCCGATCGGTCCGAGAATGAGACCGAGTACGATCGCGGCGGCATTCAGATCGAACTTACGGACAAAGTAGCCGATGATGCCGAAGATGAACATGATGATGACTTCAACGAAGTTGTTATGGATCGCGAAGGAGCCCACCACACAGAGCAGGAAGATGGACGGAATCAGGATGGAGTCCGACAGTCTGGAGACCTGCGCAAAGAGGCGGCAGCCGACTAAGCCGATGCCGAGCATTGCGAACTGAACCAGCACGAAGCCCGCGAAGAACGTGTATGTCATCGGAGCGTAGGTGGAGAAGAGTTCGGGTCCGGGCTGCAGGCCGTGAATAATCAGGCCGCCCATCAGCACTGCGGTCACGCTTTCGCCCGGGATACCGAGTGTCAGTGTCGGGATCAGAGAGCCGCCCGTAACCGCGTTGTTGGCGGCTTCTGAACCGGCGACGCCTTCAATGGAGCCTTTGCCGAATTCTTCTTTATGGTGAGAGAAGCGTCTTGCTTCGTTGTAGCCCATGAAGCAGGCGATCGTTGCGCCGGCACCAGGAAGAATGCCAAGCACGTTGCCAATGACCCAGGAGCGGGTAATGGTCGGCATCAGGCGCTTGATTTCAGAACCGTTCAAAAGAAGGCTTCCGGAGAACTTGGCCGCTTTGGCTCGCTTGGCGATCGCTTTCTCAGCAAGGATCAGAACCTGAGACATGGAGAAGAGGCCGATCAGCGCACAGGTCACGTTCACGCCGTTGTAAAGCGAGCTTGAACCCATCATGAAGCGCTCAACGCCTTCCATCGGGTCCATACCGATCGTGGAGATGAGAAGACCGAGAATACCGGAGATAAAGCCCTTGATCAGAGACTTGGAGGAGACGCCCGCGATAACGGTCAGACCGAAGATGGAAAGCCAGAAGTATTCCGGACTCTTAAACTTCATCGCAAGTTCGGCAAGGAACGGGGAGAAGAAGTATAGAGAGATACAGCTCAGAAGACCGCCGCAGAAAGACGCGAAGCAGGCAACGGCAAGCGCTTTGGCGGCCATGCCTTTTTTCGTAAGCTCGTAGCCTTCGATCGCGGTCGCTGCCGAAGCGGGCGTACCCGGTGTATGAACCAGAATCGCGGAAATAGATCCGCCGAAAATGGCGCCGCAGTAGATACCGCCGAGAACGATCAGGCCGGTGGCCGGATCCATACCGAATGTAACCGGCAGCAGAAGGGCGACACCCATCGCGGCGGAAAGACCGGGCAGACAGCCGATTGTGATACCGAGCGCCGTGGCGGCGATCATCAGAATGATATTAAGCGGAGAGAGTGCGTGTACAAAACCGGCACCCATCAGAGAAAGTGTTTCCAACATGTTCCTTCTCCTTATTCAAAGAAAACGCCGACCGGCAGCGGAACGTGCAGGAAAAGCGAGAAAACCAGATATGTCACGATCATGATGACTGCGCAGGTAATGACCGCGGGAATCGGCTTAACCTTAAGGAAGAACTGAGCAAGCAGCAGATACAGGATGCTCGAAATGTAGTAGCCGAGATAATTCACTACCGCCATATAAATCAGGCAGCCCGCGATAACGCCGAAGAACTGGCCGGGCACAAAGGAAGCAAAAATCTTTCTGAAGTCGTTCAGGACGAGACGATGACGGAAGAAGCTGTAGAGCTGTTTGCCCAAAAGCAGTGTATTACAGACGTAGAGGGCGGTTAAAAGGATCAGCGGATAGGACTGAGCTTGCGGCGGAAGCTGCAGAGTCATCACAAGGAACCATGTGGCGACTCCGTAAACGACGGCGACGACGCACAAATCGGACTCTTTCATATTTTCTCTCTTATAAAAACGGAATAACTCCGTCGGGATTTCAGCAGTTCGGCTTTAAATGCCGTTTTTTTAGAACAAGGCCGAACAAGGCCTGGTACGGATCAATTTTACAAGAATGACACCTGTTTTAAAGGAGGGAAGCACTTACAAAGGCCCTTTAAATCGGCTTTTACTGATTTACTCACTATATATAAAGCAGCTTTTTAAACACTGAATGTGTGTTTTTTACAACATCTTTGAGAATTTTTGAATGCGGCAATCCTTTCGGCACACGGTTTCCGCGCTGCTTTGATGACTACAAAAACTGTATGAATATTCTAAAAAAAAGATTATTTCTTTTTCTCCGGAAGAAAATGACTGGAAAACTATATATAAGAAATCAACTGGAGGACAGGAGGGGGCGACTGGTTCGCTATTTTCTTATGAGGGGTAATAAATAATTAAAACAATAACCCAATATCGAGTTTGAAAAACAAATCGGTTATTAAAAAATAAATATAGGAATATCAGACTAAATAGAAATCAAACATATATATAAACACCCCGCCCGATTTATTTAATAAATCAAAAATCAAATCTAAATAAAATTAAAAAAAATCTCCTCATAAACTTTAAGAATATAAGGAGAGGTAATTGCCTAATTATCTATTTCAGAATGATGATCTTTTGCTCGTCGGAAAGGTGTCCCATTGAGAACTCACAGCCGCAGTAAAGCTGGTTATAGAAGTTGTTTTCCTTCAGAAGGACCGAGCGCCTTTCCTGAAGACCGCCTTTTTTCCAGTTGACATCCCAGTAGCGCACGCCGGGGATGAGACTGTCGGCTCGCTCAGCCGCGGCCCGGATTTGTTCCAGGCTTTTCCAGCGGGAACCGGCAAGCGTGGTCGTGTAATGGGTAATACCTTCTTTACGGGCGCACTCTGCAGTGACCAATAAGCGGTGGCTGAAGCAGGCGAGACAGCGCTTTCCGCGTTCCGGTTCATTTTCCAGTCCGAGTACAGAGATCCGCCAGAGCTCGTGACAGTAATCGCCGTCAATAATACGTACGCCGAGTTTTTCCGCGTAACGGTCAATTTCCCGCTTGCGGATCAGGTATTCTTTCTGCGGATAGATATTCGGGTTATAGAAGAAGATCGTCGGTTTGATCCCGTGATCGAGCATCCACTCGAGAATCGCAGCCGAGCAGGGCGCGCAGCACGAATGCAGAAGGACTTCTGAGGGGGCCTCAGGTGTTTCTAAAGTCATAAAAAAATTAGCAGGATTAAAAAATCCTGCTAATTATAGGGCTGACAGCTTTTTATGCAGTCGGTGTCATGACGCCGCTGTCTTCTACATCGAATTCAACCGGAGCGGTTTCACCAGCCTGAACGCGGGCAGCTTCCGCACGTTCGGCGTTATCTTTGTGAATCCACTGAAGGACTGTTGCGCGGTTAACTTTTGTGAGCTGCGAAATCGCGTTGTAGGATTTTCCTTCCTCACGGCGGAGACGAAGCACTTCAGCTTTCTGCTCCGGCGTGTAGGACTGCTGACGCGCACCGTGTTCCGCACGGAACGTGCCAATCAGGAAGCTGCGGTGCCAGTCGCGCGCAGTATAAATCGGAATGTTCAGAGTCTTGGCGCAGCTCTTGTAGCTTCCGCCGTTTTTAAAAATAAGCAGCGCTTTTTGACGTGTCTCAAAGGAATGACGCGGAAGAGCTTTACGAGCAGAGGCGGCATCTGTTGTCTTAGTCGCAGCAGCCGTCGGTTTCTTGGCAAGCTTTCCAAGCCCTCTCGCTGTTTTTTCAGTTTTTGGCATATTGTAAGGCTCCCGTATTTCGGAAATATTCAAGTACTACACTGTGGTTTGTCTCCGTTTGAATATTTATATTTATATCCAAGCGGTTCGGTTATGTGAATAATATACCATTTACGATAAAAAATAATATTATTGATTATGAGTAGAATGATTTTTTATTAATGACAATCATCCCCCGTTTTTATTAATCAGATATTTGTAAGTTTGGTTACTAACCCTAAAATAAGACTACTATTTACAAGAAATTTAATTTTGGGGGTTTGAAATGTCAGTTCTTAAACCGGGTCTTGCGGACAGGTACGAAAAGGTTAAATCAAATTTAGCCCTTGCAGAGAAAGAATCACTCCGCGCAGCCGGAAGCGTATTTCTTCTTCCGGTCTCAAAAACGTTTGACATTGAGGCGATTCGGGAAGCAGTCGGATGCGGAATGCACGCCTTTGGAGAAAACTATGTCCAAGAGGGTATCGAGAAGATCCGATGGTTCAGAGAGAACGAACCGAACCTGGATTTAACCTGGCATTTCATCGGCAGACTCCAGTCCAACAAAACCCGCCCGGTCGCTGAGCATTTTGACTGGGTGCAGACCGTGGACCGCCTTAAAATCGCCGAACGGCTCTCCGAGCAAAGGCCCGTGGAGCTTGGGCCGCTGAACGTGCTGATTGAGGTCCATATTTCCGGTGAAGACTCCAAGGGCGGCTGTGAACCTATGGATGTGCCCGCTTTAGCCCAGGCCGTCACAACGCTCCCTAATCTCAAATTGAGAGGTCTGATGGCGATTCCCGCTCCGTCGGATACGGAAGAAGGTAAAAAAGCGCCGCTTCGGGAGATGTTTTCTCTATATACTCAGCTCAAAGACATGGGCTTTGATATTGATACGCTTTCTATGGGCATGAGCTCCGACATGAAAGAAGCAGTGGAGTGCGGCTCAACTATGGTGCGCGTCGGTTCCGCGATCTTCGGGCCCAGAGACTACGGCAATAAGGAATCAAAATGAACAGAAAAACCATTGTTTTTTACGGCGGCGGCAACATGGCGTCCGCCATTATTTCTAAGATGGTCACAAGCGATTGGTCCGGTGAAGACATTCATGTGATCGACCGCAACGCGGAAAAGCTTGAGCGCTTCAGCAAACAGTTCGGCGTTCAAGTCCATGACAAACCCGGCTCCTGGATGGCGCAGATCGATTCTGTCGTTTTGGCGGTTAAGCCGCAGCAGCTTCCCGACGCGATCGCCTCGGCAAAAGAATGGATGGATGAGGCGCTGATTATCTCTATTGCCGCAGGCGTACGAATTGAAGATCTGCGGGCCATGCTCGGACAGAATCGAATCTGCCGCGCCATGCCCAATACGCCGATGAAAATCGGCAAGGGCGTCTGCGGTCTTTACGCGACTGCTGAGGCGGACGAAGACCACCTCTTTATCGTGAAGGTGTTTGCGGCTTGCGGAGATCTGATTTGGTGCGATAAGGAAGAGATGCTCGAAGGCGTGACCGCGGTTTCCGGATCCGGCCCCGCTTACGTATTCCGTTTTATTGAAGCACTCGAAAACGCCGGTATTCGCTACGGCTTTAACGAGGTGCAGGCAAGAAGACTCGCGATTGCCACAGTTCTGGGTTCTGCGGAACTGGCGCGACAGAGCGACGAGCCGCCTGCAGAGCTTCGTGCAAAAGTCACCAGTAAAGGCGGCACCACTTATGAAGCATTAAAAGTTATGCAGGAAAGAGGCTTCATGGAAATGATGCAGGACGCGATGGACGCCTGCAGACGCAGATCCGCTGAGCTTGGCGAAGCGTTCCATGAAAACCTGGAATCCAAAAAAGATTAAGCTTCAAGGAATTTTTCTTTAGATTCATACCAGCGGGCTGCATGCGTGTCAGCCCGCTCGTCATTTTCATCAATCCAGCGCTGCGCCAAATGGGTCGCCTTTTCCACCAAATCGACATCTGTGTCGAGGTTGGCAAAGCGAAGCAGGGCGACTCCGCTCTGACGGGCGCCGAGAAACTCTCCCGGACCTCTGAGTTCAAGGTCTCTTCTTGAGATTTCAAAACCGTCCGTCGTGCTCTTAAAGACTTTAAGACGTTCCTTGCCGATATCGGAAAGTTTATTGCCGAAGAGCGCGACACAGAAACTCTTTTCACTGCCGCGTCCGACTCGGCCTCTAAGCTGGTGAAGCTGCGCCAGTCCGAAGCGCTCGGCGTGTTCAATCACCATGATGGTCGCGTTAGGCACATCGACGCCCACCTCAATAACCGTGGTCGATACTAAAAGCTGAGTCTCGCCCTTAACGAATCTGTCCATAATGACGTTTTTTTCTTCCGGCGTCATTTTGCCGTGCAGCAGCTCAATCCGATAGTTCGGAAGCAGGGCGCAGATCTGTTCGCAGGTTTCCGTCGCCGCGGTTAAATCTATTTTTTCGCTCTCCTCAATGAGCGGACAGACCCAGTAGGCCTGAGCTCCGTGACTGAGCGACTGGCCGATCGATTCGATCAGTTCTTCCTTACGCTGCATCGAGAGCAGTTTAGTTTCGATTTTCTGTCGGCCGGGCGGAAGTTCATCAATGACCGAAACATCCACGTCCGCGAGATAGCTCATCGCGAGTGTTCGCGGAATGGGAGTCGCCGACAGCATCAGCAGATGCGGCATAAAGCCGTCCTCGCGTTCTGCTCTCAGCTGCAGGCGCTGATTCACGCCGAAGCGGTGCTGTTCGTCCACGATCGCCAGACCGAGCGCTTTAAAAGCGACGTCAGGCTGAATGAGGGCGTGGGTGCCGACCACAAGTTCAGCGCCGTCCGCGATCGCCTTAAGCGCCTCGCGCTTTTCTTTCGCCTTTTGTTTTCCCGAGAGCCAAACGACGCGCACGCCAAAAGGCTCAAGCCAGGAAATAATCTTTCTGAAATGCTGCTCGGCCAGAATTTCGGTCGGCGCCATAAGCGCCGCCTGATAGCCGCAGTCAATCACCTGACAGGCGGCGAGCGCCGCGATAACGGTTTTGCCGCTTCCCACATCGCCCTGAACCAGGCGGTTCATCGGACGATCCGACTGCAGAGAACCGACAATTTCGTTCCATACACGCTTTTGAGCGCCTGTCAGCTTAAACGGCAGAGACTTATAAAATTTAAAGCTCAGAGAGTCGGTCCTTCCTTTCGGAAAGGGCATCAGAGGCGCTTTATTCGTCTCTCTGAGTTTACGAGAGCGTTTCAGCGCGATTTGCTGCGCGAGCAGTTCATCAAACTTGAGTCTTTGCCAGGCCGGATCGGTTTTTTCCTGCAGGGCTTCGAGACTGGCTCCGGGGGCAGGATGGTGCAGCGATTCAATCGCCTTTCTCAATTCCGGAAGACCGAGGCTTTGTCTTTCTTCTTCAGTCAGCAGGTCTTTGATATCCACGTCCATCAGAGCGCGGTCAATTCGTTTTCTGAGCCACGGCTGAGTAATACCTTCGCCCGCCGGATACACCGGCGTCAGCGTTTTAGGCAATTCCGCGTCCGACTTGATATTACGGGTTTTCGGGTGAATCATTTCGAGTTCACCGCCGTAGCTGCGGCGGGGATTGCCGAAAAGGCGCACACGCTTTCCTTCCTTCAGAACCTCGCGCAGAGAAGGGAAGTAATGGAGATAACGCAGTTTCAGAACGTCGGATCCGTCGTCAATCCAAGCCTCGAATGAGCCTCGAAAACGGTTTTCCTGGCTGCGAACCACTTCTCCCTCAACCTGCTGATCCACACCGGGGACAAGGTCGGCAATCGGCGTCACAGAGGTTTCGTCCTCATAGCGCAGCGGCAAATGAAGCACAAAGTCCCAGTCTCTTGAGAGACCGAGCTTTTTCAGCCGCTCTTTAAGCGGCGCAAGTTTCTGACCGGGCTTTCTGCCGTATACGTTTTTAGACTCTGCCACTGAAGCAATCCACCAAAAAGTCGCAAGACGCGAGGAAAAGAAAAGGGCCCGAAGGCCCTGTTTATTTTAGTGCAAATTACCGAACATCTCTTCGGCCGTTCTGCATGTTGATCGTGAGAGAATAACGATCGCCCGGGTGATAAGACTCGGAAATTTCAAGGATATTTCTGCGAATGCCAAGATAGTGACGAAGGATTCTCAGCGCAGGCGAACCCGGTGTCGCGTTCAGACTGATCGCCGCTTCAGCGGGAAGGGGAACCGCGGAAATTTTCTGAGTGACTTCCTGACATCTTTCTCCGTATTCCTTTTCAATCAGCGTTGAAAGAAGAACCAGCGGGTTGTGTCTTGCGAGTTCCGGAAGCTTGGAATAGGCGGCGTTGACGTAGACCGCAGTCCAGACAACCGGTTTGCCTTCATCGGTCGGATGGGTACGAATATTTGTGAAGCGAAGGAAACGGAGATATTTTTCACACTCAAGTTTCTGAGCGAGCTCCTGATCGACAACGCATTCCTGAGTTAACTGGATTTCACGTTTATGGGTACTTGAGAGATGATCGATTTCAGAGACTGAAGTAAAAGAGCGCGCGTAGCTTTCGTCAAAACCCACCGAGACGACTTTAGAACCAAGTCTCGGCCAGCGACGGATTAACCCCATGCGAGTTAAATCCGCAAGAGCGAGACGAACGGTATAGCGGCTGACGTTGTACTGTGCGCACAGCTCTGCTTCAGTCGGAAGATAGGAATGAAGAGGGAATTCCCCAGTCGTAATTCCTTTTGTCAGATCATTTGCCAGCTTAATCCATCGTGCATTCTTCATAGCGGTCCATCCTTAGAATTATTATTGTTACAGACAAATATTAAAGATTTCACCCCACCATTTCAAGGGGGATTATCGTTTGTTCTAAGCGGGGTAATACCGATTTACTATTTATTTGAATTTATGAATATATTTATAAAAACAATTTTTATAAATCCGTTTTTTTATTAAGATTTTCGTTCAAATATCACCTATACGGGGTAACAATCGTCTGTAATGTTCAGTAAACCCACCCCATGAGCCGCAGTCTCTAAGCGGATTTTGTCTGACAAATAACCCTATAAAATTCATCTTTAATATCCGGTGGTTGATTGGCGTTTTTATAATTAAAAGCAAAGTTGAAATTGTAATAAACAATTTCAGCGTTTAATGGTGATTTCAGGACAAAAATCATAAGTATTTTCCTGATCGTGATTACCTCTAATATTGTTCGGCATTTGTCTTTAATCACGCTGTTCGTTCTCACAAAAGATTCGTTTTTGCAGGGATAAATCTGCAAAAATTACGGGAAGGAGAGTTTTCATGGCCCATTTGAAATTCAGAACTTCCATCCTCGTCGGTGGTTTGTGTTCGGCGCTCTTTTTTATGACCGCACACGCTCAGCAGCAGAATGCGGAGACAGTACCCGCGGTCTCGGCCGAGAGTTCGGCGTCAGAGTCAGCTTCGGAGCCCGCAGCTGCGGTATCTGCTGAAGACAAAGATAAGATCGCTAAGCTGATTCAGGAAGCTGAAGTTTATCTTTACGGCGACCATGTTCCGGTTGATCTGGCTAAAGCGGCCGATCTCTATTCTCAGGCGGCTGCTCTTGGGAGCCCAAAAGCAATGATGCGCCTTTCAACTCTGTACCGCAGAGGCTCAGGAGTTGAGCAGTCCTCCGAAAAAGCGTTTGAACTCGCAAAAGCAGCAGCGGAAAAAGATTATGTACCGGCGATGGCCGCTCTGGGCTTTTTCTACAGCGACGGCACCGGAGTCGAGAAGTCTGCTGAAAAGGCTGACTATTGGCTTGAAAAAGCCGCAGAAAACGGACACAAACTGGCGCGCGTGGTGACCGGGGAAAAGTATCTTGCCAAGACAGACGATCCGCAGGCACAGGCAAAAGGCCGCTTCCTGATTGATACGCTGCTCGAAAACGGCTCTCCGAGTGAGCTCTATACCATTAGTTATTCGTACGGGCATGGCTATCGTCTGCCTAAAGATGAAGACAAAGCAATTTTCTGGGCCAAGGCCGCTGCTAAGAAGGGCGGCGTTAACGCGATGTTTTATTTAGGCGAATGCTACTGGAATCGTCAGGATTATCCGCAGGCACTCAGCTGGTTTGAAAAAGCGGCAGAGAAGGGCTTGGGCGCGGCTGAGCTTCAGACGGGAAGACTTTACCGAGACGGCGCGCAGGGCGTGGAACCGGATCCGGTCAAGGCGGTTCAGTGGCTGACAAAGGCGGCGCCATATGCAAGAAACGACGATCTGCTTTCTCTTGTCAAACTTTACCAAACCGGACCGCAAAGCGTTAGAAGCCGGGATCAGGCCCAGAAGTATCTGGATATCTATATTAAAAAAGCCTCAACATCAGAACTTCAGAATGAAGCCGACCGTTTCTGGAACGGTACCGGCGTGCGCAAAAACTTTAATTTAGGCGGCGCACTCTCGCTGGCAGCTATACAGAAAGGAGACCGCTCACAGGTTTGTGAATTCGCAATGAGACTGTCTCAGCCCAATTGGATCCATTTTGATCCGGTCACAGCTTATTCGATCCTCAATCAATGCGCATTGGATAAAAACGCGACTGACGAAGTTAAACAGGCTTTTACCGCACTGGAAAACAGAATGAGCGCTGAACAAATTCAGAAAGCGCAGGAAATTGACGGAGAAGAAGCGCTCAATAACTATTTGAATTCTAACCAACCTTCTATTAAGTAAGTAAAAACCCTTAGTTTGTTGAGTTGCTAGAAGCTTCTTTTTAGTGCACAATGTCGAAAGTTTCCGAATCGGTGGGGAAATAGCTCAGCTGGGAGAGCGCTGCGTTCGCAATGCAGAGGTCGTGGGTTCGATCCCCATTTTCTCCACCAAGACCCCAATATCCATGCGGGTTTTCAGAGATTAAAGAAAAATGGCCCACTAAATGGCCCACGAAGAAAAAATAATCCCCGAAGTTATTCACTCCGGGGTTTCTGCGTTTTAGCGCTTCAGATCAGGCCGCTGGGTCATCCATTTATCAACCTGATCAACTCTCCAATAAGGGCGACCCATTTTATAAATGCCTTTTGGGAAATAATTGAGTTTGATCCAAATGTCGATTGTTCGGGGCGTTCGTTTCAAGTACTCAGCAGTTTCTTTTTTGGTCATCCATACTGCTACCATTTTATTCCTCTTCCAATTATTTAATATTTACCGTAACGAGAGAGCACGGCGCCGCTGCCGAATCATTTGTTAGCGGCATTGCATAACTCCTTGTCGATACTGAAAAATTGCAGAACTAGAGAACTAAAAATTTAAAAATCACAAAAAATCATTTTATTTCAGTGGAATAAAATGATTTTTTGTGTTATACTAGATTACCTAATTAGATAATCGATTGTAATTATGAATACGCCAAAACTTCCTCCGCTCATTATTAAAAAGAGCCCTTCGGCTTAT